>JBPCSK010000438.1:0-8969 GCA_051007275.1 Gaiellales bacterium
GACATGAGGATCACGGGGATCTGCGACTCGGCGCGAATCGCGCGGCACAGCGACACGCCGTCCATCCCGGGCAGCATCACGTCGAGCAGCGCCAGCACGGGCTCGCTGGCGCGCCACGCCTCGAGGCCGGCATCGCCGTCCTCCGCCGTCACGACATCGAAGCCGTTCCGAGTCAGGTAGTCCGCGGTCGCCTGGCGGATCACCGGGTCGTCCTCGACGAACAGCATGCGCGGCAGTCGCGTCTCCGTCATGCGCCAAGCGTACCCGTCGCGGAGACGGAAATCCGCTCCGTCAGACCTGCAGGAAGCGACGCATCGTCAGGCCGGAGCCCAGCGCGCCGATGCCGAGCCCGGCGAGGATCAGCAGGATCACCAGCAGCGGGAACGCGATTGCGGTAGGTCCACCGCCGGCGGTCATTGACGATTCCACGCGATCGGCCAGCAGCGTCTGATAGCTGAGCGCGAGCAGGATCGACGCCAGCACGGCGCCGGCGACGCCGCACACCATGCCCTCGATCATGAACGGCAGACGGACGAACCAGTTGGTCGCTCCGACCAGCTTCATCACCTCGACCTCGCGCCGACGGGCGAAGATCGAAAGCCGGATCGTGTTGCCGATCAGGAGCACCGCGGCGATCGCGAGCACCACGCCCATGCCGAGGAGCACGAGGGTGATCGTGCCAGCGGTCTTGAGCACGCGATCGGCCTTGCCCGCCCCGTAGTCGGGGTTCGGCAGTCCAGCCTGCGGCGGGTCGAGCCCGGGCAGCCCCGCGATCGCCGCTGCCACCGCGGCGGTCTGATCGGGGTTCTCCGCCTTGAACTCGAACGAGGCCGGCAGCGGGTTGCCGAGCGTCAGCTTGAGCAGCTCGGAGTCCTTGCCCAGCTGCTTCTCCAGACGGAGGATCGCGTCGTCCTTCGAGATGAACTCCAGCGAGCCCTGGGCGACGCCGGGCGTCTCGTTGATCGTGCGCTGGATGTCCGCGATCTGCTTCGGCGAGGCCGAATCCTTGAGGTACGCGCGGATCGTGACGTCGTCGCGGACCTTGTTGGAGTAGTTGTAGACGTACGAGCCGAGCGCGATGCCGATGCCGGCGATGAACATCACGACGAGCACGGTCACGACGGCGGCGATCGTCGTCGCGAAGTTGCCACGCAGCGACTTGAGCGCCTCGATGACGAAGAACTTCCAGCGCGTCTCCACTACGCCTCGTCCTCCTCGACGTAGCCACCGCGGCGGTCGTCGCGCGCGACGCGGCCCTCCTCGAGGGCGATCACGCGGCGACGCATCTTGTCGACCATCTCGCGGTCGTGCGTCGCCATCAGGATCGTGGTGCCGGCCCGGTTGATGCGGTAGAGCAGCTGCATGATGCCGATCGACGTCTCGGGGTCGAGGTTGCCGGTCGGCTCGTCGCAGATCAACAGCGGCGGGTGGTTGACGAACGCACGGGCGATCGAGACGCTCTGCTGCTGACCACCGGACAGCTCGTGCGGGAGCTTGTCGATCTTGTCGGCGAGGCCGACGAGGCCGATGATCTCGGGCACCTTGCGCTCGATGATCTCGCGCCGCTGGCCCTGCACCTCGAGCGCGTACGCGACGTTCTCGTACACGGTGCGCGTGGGCAGCAGCTTGAAGTCCTGGAAGACGCAGCCGATGTTGCGGCGCAGCTTCGGCACCTGCGAGCGCTTGAGCGTGCGCAGCGACCGGCCGCCGACCTGCACGTTGCCGCTCGTCGCGTCGATCTCCTTCAGCAGCAGCTTGATGAACGTGGATTTGCCGGAGCCGGACGGGCCGACCAGGAACACCCACTCCCCCTTGTCGATCTGCAGCGAGACGTCGCGCAGGCCGACGACGTCGCCCGAGTAGACCTTCGTGACGTCCTCGAGCAGGATCATCGCGTCCTGGCGCGGCGCGAACGGACGACGGAACTCGCTCGTCTCGCCGGCCAGCTCGGACAGCGCCTCGGCGCGGCGGCGGCGGCGCTCCTCTGCCTCGCGCTCGAGCTCGTGCTCGCTGCGGAGCTCCGTGGACGCGATGCTCACCGGACCGGGATCATCGACGTCATACGGGCCGCGCAGTGCGTCCGTGGGGGTGTCGCGCTTCAGCATCGTCGCGCTCCCACCCTATCAGCCGAAATCAGGGTCAGACGATCACGATTCCGCAACGGCCTCGCCATCCGCGGCAGTGCGGCGGAGGAGGAAGTCGCGGATGAAAGGATCGAGATCACCATCGAGTACGGCCTGCACGTTGCCGTCCTTCCGGTTCGTGCGGTGGTCGTTGACCATCGTGTACGGATGCAGGACGTAACTGCGGATCTGGCTGCCAAAGGAGTTGTCCTGCGACGTTCCCCGTGCCTTGGCCAACTCCTCCTCCCGCTTCTTCAGCTCGAGCTCGATCAGGCGGCTCTTGAGGACGCGCATGGCGGTCTGCTTGTTGGAGGTCTGGGAGCGCTCGTTCTGGCACTGCACCACGATGCCGGTGGGCATGTGCGTGATGCGCACGGCCGAGTCGGTCTTGTTGACGTGCTGGCCACCGGCGCCCGATGCGCGATAGGTGTCGATGCGGAGGTCGCTCTCGTCGATCTCGACGTCGACGTCCTCATCGACCCATGGGGTCACGTCGACGCGGGCGAAGGCGGTGTGGCGGCGGTGCGCGGAGTCGAAGGGCGAGAGCCGCACGAGGCGATGCACGCCCTTCTCGGCGCCCATGATGCCGTAGGCGTTCTCGCCGTCGACGAGGAGCGAGACGGACTTGAGTCCCGCCTCCTCGCCCGGCGAGGCCTCGAGCAGCTCGGTCTTGAACCCTCGGCGCTCCGCCCAGCGGAGGTACATGCGCAGCAGCATCTCGGCCCAGTCCATGGAGTCGGTGCCGCCGGCGCCTGCGCTGATCGTGACGACGGCTGGACCGGCGTCGTACTCGCCGGAGAACAGCGCGCCCTCCTCCAGCTCGTCGATGCGGGTGCCCAGCGCCATCACCTGCGCGATCACCTCGTCGGCCAGCTCGGGCGCATCGGCGAGCATCGCGACGAGATCGCCGGCGTCCTCGACGTCCGTGCTGAGGCTCGCGTACAGCTCGAGCTTGCGCGCAGCGCGCGTGCGCTCTGCAGAGACCTTGACCGCGCGTTCCTGGTCGTCCCAGAAGCCCGGGGCGCCGATCTGCTCGTCGAGCTCCTCGAGGCGCGCCTCGAGCTGCGCCGGGTCGAGATAGTCCCGCACCCAGACGAGTCGCGCCTTGAGATCCGCGACGGCAGCCGCGAGGTCGTCTGCCGACAGCGCCTCCGGCGCGTCAGCCACGTCGCTTTTTCTTCGCGGGCTTCTTCTTCTGGCGACCCGCGGCGCCCGGCGCCTGGCCGCGCATCGTGCTCGACGAGCGATCCTCCTCGACTGGCGGCAGGGCCATCGACGTGGACGTGCCGCTCCAGTCCGTCGAGCGGGACCAGGCGGAGTCCTCACGCGGCTGCTGGGCGAGGCCCTCGGGCACCGACTGCGGCGGAGCCTCGACGCTGTCGAACGCCCGCACGTCCTCATGCTGGGCGACGAGCGAATCGAGGTCCTCCTCGATCAGGAATGGATCGACGACGACGCGCCCATCAGGGCCGTCAACCTCGATCACGAACTGGAAGAGACCGCCTACGACCTCCTGCTGCACCTCGCGCATCATCTCGTTGAACATCTGATGCCCCTCGGTGCGGTACTCGACGACCGGGTCCTTCTGCGCGAGGCCGCGCAGGTGGATGCCGTCCCGCAGGTAGTCCATGTTGTCGAGGTGCTCGCGCCAGCGGGTGTCGATCGTCTGCAGGAGGTAGAAGCGCTCGGCCCGGCGCATCAGGTCGGGGTCGATCTGCTCGACGACCTGCTCCTTGCGGTCGTACGCCGTCGTCGCGTCGGCCACCACCCGGTCGATCAGCGCCTCGGGGTCGATCTCGCCAACGGGACCGAGGTCGGCGGCGGTGAACGACACCGGGTAGACGGAGCGCAGACCAACGAGCATGCCGTCGATATCCCACTCGTCATGGCCGTCGCCCTGCGTGTGCTGCTCGACGACGGACTCGACCGTCTCATCGACCCACTCGCGCACCAGCTCGGAGATGTCCGCGCCCTCGAGGACCTCACGGCGCTGGTCGTAGACGACCTCACGCTGCTTGTTCAGCACGTCGTCGTACTTGAGGACGTTCTTGCGGATCTCGAAGTTGTGCTCCTCGACGCGTCGCTGGGCGCCTTCGATCTGCCGCGAGAGGAGCTTATGCTCGATCGGCTCGCCCTCGGGCGGTCCCAGCTTGTCGAGGATCTTGTAGATTCGATCACCGGCGAAGAGGCGCACCACCTCGTCCTCGGCGGACAGGTAGAAGCGCGTCTCGCCGGGGTCGCCCTGACGGCCGGAGCGGCCGCGCAGCTGGTTGTCGATGCGGCGCGACTCATGCCGCTCGGTGCCGAGCACGTAGAGGCCGCCGAGCTCGGGCACGCCCTCGCCGAGCTTGATGTCGACGCCGCGGCCGGCCATGTTCGTGGCGATCACGACCGCGCCCCGCAGCCCGGCGTTGACGATGATCTCGCCCTCGCGCTCGTGCTCCTTCGCGTTGAGGACCTCGTGCGGCACGCCGTTGCGCTTGAGCAGGGCGCTGAGGTGCTCGGAGGTCTCGATGTCGATCGTGCCGACCAGCACCGGCTGCCCCTTGGCGTGGCGCTCGGCGATGTCGACGGCGACCGCGTTGAACTTCTCGTCCTTCGTCTTGAAGATCAGGTCTTCCTTGTCCTGCCGCGTGCTCTCGCGGTTCGTCGGGATCGTCACGACCTCGAGGCCGTAGATCTCCGCGAACTCGTTCGCCTCCGTCGCAGCGGTGCCCGTCATGCCGGAGAGCTTGTCGTACCTGCGGAAGTAGTTCTGGATCGTGACCGTCGCGACCGTGATGTTCTCGGCCTCGATCCTCACGCCCTCCTTCGCCTCAACCGCCTGATGCAGCCCCTCGCTCCAGCGACGGCCCTCCATGATGCGCCCCGTGAACTCGTCGACGATCTTGACCTCGCCATCGATCACGACGTAGTCGATGTCGCGCTTGAACAGCGACTCGGCCTTCAGCGACTGGACCAGGTGGTTGACCATCTGGCCATTGCCGGGCGCGTACAGGTTCTCGATGCCGAGCGCCTGCTCGACCTTGTGGACGCCGTCCTCCGTCGGGGCGACGGTCTTGCTCTTCTCGTCCACCTCGTAGTCCTCGGGGACGCGCAGCGACTTGGCGACCCTGGCGAAGGAGTAGTAGGTCTCGGGCGCCTCCTCCGGCTGGCCGGAGATGATCAGCGGGGTGCGCGCCTCGTCGATCAGGATCGAGTCGACCTCGTCCACGATCGCGTACGCGTGGCCGCGCTGAACGCAGTGCTCGAGCTCGACGGCGAGGTTGTCGCGCAGGTAGTCAAAGCCGAACTCGGAGTTGGTGCCGTACGTGACGTCGGCAGCGTACTGCTGGCGACGCAGGTCCGGCTCCATGCCGGCCTGGATGATGCCGACGGAGATGCCGAGCATCTCGTAGAGCGGGCTCATCCACTGCGCGTCGCGGCGGGCGAGGTAGTCGTTGACGGTGACGAGATGCATGCCCTGCTGGGCGAGGGCATTGAGGCACACCGGCAGCGTGGCAACGAGCGTCTTGCCCTCGCCCGTGCGCATCTCTGCGATCCACCCGCGGTGCAGGCAGGCACCGCCGATGATCTGCACGTCGAAGTGGCGCATGCTCATCGCGCGCTTGCCGGCCTCACGTGCCAGCGCGTACGTCTCCGGCTCGAAGTCGGCGAGGACGTTCTGCACCTCGTCCTTCGTGGGCGCGTCGCCAAGGCGATCCTGCACGAGCTGACGCAGCTCGGCGTAGCGCTCGCGGAGCCCATCGTCGGAGAGCGCAGCGGTCTCGTCGGCGAGCGAATTTGTCGCATCGACGATGCGCTGGAGCTCCTTGAGGCGCTTGCCCTCGCCCACGCGAAGCAGCTTGTTGAAGAGGTCCGCCATGCCTTGAACCCTACCAGTCGCGACCTGAGCGCCGCCTGAGATGGAGGCCCCCACTACCGTTGACGGGCGTGACCGGTGATCCGCATTCCACCGCCCCCGCGTCTCCCCTCTTCGCGCTCCTCGAGGCGTGGATCGCCCACGACGTGACGACGCTGGAGGCCGGTCGCCGCATCGATCGTCAGCGCCGCGAGCTCGAGGACCTCGACAGCGAGGCCGTTCGTGCCCTGGTGCGCCTGTTTCCGCCGTACCCGTCCGACCCGCCGGACCCCGCCGTCGTCGAGCTGCTGCTCCACGCGCTGCGCATGGACGACGAGACCGGCGACGCGCTGGCGCAGATCGCCGGTCGCCGCGCGCTGCTCGAGGCCGTGGTCACGCTCGAGCCCGGCGACGAGGTCCTGACCGCGATCCTCCGGCCCGGCGAGCGGGTGATGGTCGGCACGCAGGGCGGCACGAAGGCGCTCGTCGCGCTCCTCAACGACGATCCTGAGCCGTTCGCCGCCTGGCTGGCGCGCACGGTGATCGACCCCGAGGCCTTCAGCGCCACCACCGGCGACATCCCGATCCTCGACCTCGACAGCCTGCGACGATTGATCACCGCGCTGGCCGATGCGACCGAGGCGCTGGCGCCCGGCGGCGGGCGCGTGATGGTGGCCGATGAGTGGGTCGCCGAGACCACCGTGGCCGCGCTCTCCGACGACGTCACCTTCGCCGAGGTGGCGCGCACGATCGGCGAGGCGCTGCTCGACCGCGGGGCGCCGATCCTGCTCTGGCATGCCGCGCACGAGCTCGCGCTGGTAGCCGAGGACGACCCGGACCTCCGCGATGCCGTGCTGCGCCGCTGCCTGCCGCAGTCGGAGTCCGAGGGCGGGCGCTGTCCCGCCGAGGCGGCCGCGCCGCTCTTGCGCGAGCTCGGCACGCGCGGCGCGATCCGCTTCCTCGCCTCCGCGCAGCCCGATCTCGACGGCGACGCGTGGCGCGCCATCGGCAACGCCTACCTGCGCCGCGAGCTCGCCACCCAGTGGCATGACTGGCGAGACGAGATCGAACGCTGGGCCGGCGAGGACGACGCGGGGCGCGCCCTGGCCGCCTTCGACGCGCTCCTGCGATCACCGGCCCCGGAGCCCGGCGCGATCCAGTGGTTCACCGGGTCGCCCGTGCCCGCCGTGCGCACGGCGTGCCGGGCGCGGCTGGGCTTGAGGGACTAGCGCCGCCGAACGACCGACGCCGCCGCCGGCCGTGCCCGTGGGCGGCGACCGACGACGGCGTCGTCTGCGAGTGGCTGGAGGCGGGCCTACGCGGCCTTCAGCCCCCGATGCGGATGCGCGCGGCGGCGATGATGGAGGTCGGAGGCCTCCTGCCGCACGTTGCGGACCGCGTGAATCATGGCCTCGCTGAAAGCCGAACCAGCCGCCCGCGCCCGCAGCACCTTGCCGCGCGCCATGATCGTCACCTCGGCGACGCTCCGCTGCTTGATGCGCGGGTTGCGCTCCTCCGAGAACTCGACGTCTGCCGTCGCGTCAGGCGGCAGCAGCCGCGCAATGGCCTCGAGCTTCTGCGCAGCCATTGCCCTGATCTCGGGCGAGACATCAACGTGTCGTGCGTGCACCCTGACTTCCACCGGGACACCTCCTCGTCTGACGTTGCGCCCACCTTACTCCTCTGCCGGCAATTAGCAACAGCATCTGCGGGTCTTTACGGGATCGTTGCAACCCGGGCGAAGGTGACCACGTCGACGCGCTCGGCGCCGGCGCGACGAAGGCTCGTCGCCGCAGCCCGCACAGTGGCCCCCGTCGTCAGGACATCGTCGACCAGGACGACGCGACCGACGATCCGCCCGGCCGCGGACATCGAGCCCGACGCATTGCGTCGGCGCTGCGCGGCGGTGAGCCCGCGCTGTGGCCGGTCGCGCACGCGCACGAGCACGTCACCGCGCACGGGTAGCTCCCATGCTCGGCCGAGCAGAGTCGCCAGCGCGGCGGGGCCGTCCACCCCGCGCCAGGCAGCTCGGGCGCGCGCGGCAGGGACGGGCACGATCCAGTCAGCCGCTGGCGGCGGCACGGCGGCGGCGATGCACGAAGCCGCCAGCGTTGCGACCGGGGTGCGCGCCGCGTCCTTCCAGGCGCGCACGATCGAGCCGCCGACGGCATCGTGCGCGATCGCAGAGCGTGCCGACGCGACGCCGCCGCCCAGCCGCTCGCACAGAGCGCACCGCAGGCGAATGCGCGGATCCGGCTCGCCGCAACGGTCGCACAGCGGCCCAACGAGCCACGGCAGGCGCGGACGGCAGCTCGCGCAGAGCACTGCACCGCGCGCGTCGCACACGACGCAGCGATGATCGGCGAGCACGCGCAGGGGATCCATCCCCTCAGCCTGCCGGCTGGCGCTGCAGCAGGGGCGCGCCGGATGCTACGCGCGCAGATCGAATGGCGCCCGCTGCACGCCGTCCTCGGTGATGATCGAGGCGATCAGCGACGCGGGCGTCACATCGAACGCCGGATTCCAGACGGGGCTCGACGCGGGCACGGCGTCGCCGAGCTCCGCCCGGCCCCGCTCCTCGATCGGAATCGCGGTGCCGTCGAGGGTGGCGAGGTCGATCGTGGTGCGCGGAGCGGCCACGTGGAAGGGCACGTCGTGATGGCGCGCCAGCACCGCCAGCCCGTACGTGCCGACCTTGTTCGCGGTGTCGCCGTTGGCGGCGATCCGATCCGCGCCGACCACGACGCCGTCGATCTCGCCGCGAGCGAACAGCCCGGCTACGGCACCGTCGGGCAGCACGCGGTGCGGGATGCCATCCCGCCCCAGCTCCCAGGCCGTCAGGCGGGCACCCTGGAGCAGCGGCCGCGTCTCCGGAACGACCACGGCGTCGAGCCGGCCCGCCGCGTGCACCGCGCGGATCACGCCGAGCGCCGTGCCGTAGCCGCCGGTCGCCAGCGCCCCGGCATTGCAGATCGTGCAGATGCGCGCCCCGTCGCCGAACAGCG
>JBPCSK010000439.1:0-2031 GCA_051007275.1 Gaiellales bacterium
CTTCTTAGCGCAGAAGGCGAGACCAGCCTGGTCGGGCGTGTCAACCGGCGTGAGGTCGGTGCCGATGTAGCGGTAGCCCTTCTCCATGCGCAGACCATCGAGCGCGCGGTAGCCGCAGACCCGCAAGCCGTGCTGAGCGCCGGCGGCGAGCAGGCTGTCCCAGACGGCGGTCGCCCACGCGCGCGTGACGTACAGCTCGTAGCCGAACTCGCCCACGTAGGTGATGCGCTGGGCGAATGCGGGCGCACTGCCGACGTGGATGTCCTGGCCGGTGCCGAACGGGAACGCCTCGTTGGAGAGGTCCGCGGTCGTGACGGCACCCATGATCGCCTTGGCGTTCGGACCCCAGATGCCGATCACCGCGAGCTCGTCGCTCTCCTCCCGGATCGCGACGTCGTACTGCGCGCGATGGGCGATGCCCTCGAGCCAGCCGCGATCCGTCGCCACGGCGCCCGCGCCAGTGACCATGCGATACCGATCCTCAGCCAGCCGGGTGACGGTGATGTCGGCGATCACGCCGCCGCGATGGTCGAGCATCTGCGTGTAGATCACGCTGCCGACCGGCTTGTCCATCTCGGCGTCACATGCGAACTGCAGCAGCGCACAGGCGTCGGGGCCGGTAATGGCGATCTTGCCGAAGCTGGAGAGGTCGATCAGACCCGCCGTCTCGCGCATGGCGCGATGCTCCTCGCCGATCCGGTCGAAGAACGGCATGCGCCCCCACCCCCACGCGCGCTGGTCGGCGCCCATCCGGCGCCACGGCTGGCCGGGCTCGATGTACTCGGCACGCTCGAAGCCGGACTTGACGCCGAAGACGGTGCCCGCCTCCTGCAGCCGGCCGTGCAGCGCGGAGACGCGCGTCGGGCGGCCCCACTCGTCCTGGTCGTAGGGGTAGCGCAGGTGATAGTAGTAGCGGTACGTCTCGCGCCCGGCCGTGGCGGCGTGCTTGGGGTCGCGGTACACGTCGGGGAAGCGCCACGGGCGGTAGCCGGAGACGTCCCACTCGGTCTCGCCGGTGAGGATCCACTCGGCCAGCGTCTTGCCCATGCCACCGGCGCCGCCGAAGCCGTTGAGCGAGAGGCCCGCGGCGATCCAGAAGCCGGGCACGCCGGGCATCGGCCCGAGCAGCGGGTTGGCGTCGGGCGTCATCGCGTCGGGATGGCAGATCAGGGCCACGACGCCCGCGTGCTCGAGGAACGGGAAGCGCCGGATCGCGCCCTCCATCAGCTGGACGAAGCGCTCCTCGTCGGCGGGCACGGTGCGCGCGCTGTGCTCCCACGGCACGCCGTCGATCCAGCGAGCGGGCGCGTCGGGCTCGTAGCCACCGAATAGGATGCCGCCCGCCTCGGCCTTGCCGTAGACGAGGTTGTCGGGGTCGCGGAAGCACGGCATGTCGCGCGGCAGCTCGTGCCCCTCGACGGCCGTGAGCGCGATGTGCTGGTGATCGACCGGCGTGGACGGCACCCACGTGCCGACCATCTCGCAGACGCGCGGCGCCCACATGCCGGCCGCGTTGACGATCGTCTCGCACGCGATGCGACTCTGCTCCGTGCGCACGGCGATGACCTCGCCGCCGGGGCCGCGGTCGATGCCCGTGACGCGGCAGTGCTGGATGATCTCGACGCCCAGCTCGCGTGCGGCGTTCGCAAGCGCATACGTCGTGCGGTGCGGGTCGAGCCAGCCGTCCTGCGGCACCCAGACGCCGCCGTGCAGCGACTCGGGCGAGGCAGCGGGCATCTTCTCGAGGCAGGCCTCGGGGTCGAGCAGCTCGACGTTCATGCCGATGCCGCGAGCGCGCGACACGCCGCGGCGCATCTCGGCCAGCTGCTCAGGCGACGAGGCGATGCGCAGCGAGCCCGTCGTCTCGAAGACCTCGAGCTCGTTGTACAGCTCGATCGAGTTGCGACGGAACTTCATCATCGTCTCGGACGGGTTGAACTGCGTGACGAGGCCGGCCGCGTGGTGCGTGGATCCGCTCGTCAGCTCGCCCTAGTCGATCAGGACGATGTTCCCGGTCCCGCCGCTCTGCTT
>JBPCSK010000440.1:0-4006 GCA_051007275.1 Gaiellales bacterium
ACGTGGAACTGCTTCCCCTTGGTGGACATCCTGCCGACGCCGGCTGCGCCGACCGCCGTCGCGGGGAACGCCGAGGCCACGGTCTCCTGGACGCCGGTGGCGGGTGCGGCCTCCTACACCGCGACCGCCAGCCCCGGCGGCGCGACGTGCACGGGCTCCGGTACCAGCTGCAGCGTCACCGGTCTCACCAACGGCACGGCCTATACGTTCACCGTCGTCGCCGCTCAGTCGCTGGGCAGCGACACCAAGTCGCTGACGTCCAGCGACTCGAACGCGGCCACGCCGCAGGGGGCACCGCCGGCGCCAACACCGACACCGACGCCGGCACCGGCATCGATACCGACACCGAGCGCAACGCCTGAGCCGTCGGCCGCCACGACAGGCGCACCGGGCTTGAAGGCCCGTGTCACGCCGTCGCAGCGACGCCTGGTTGCCGGCGAGGAGCTGACGCTCGATGTCGGCGTCAGCAACATCGGCACCGCCGCCGCGAGCAACGTCGGAGCGTGCGTGGAGATTCCCGCCGGCTTCGAGCTCGTGCGTGCTCCAGGCGGGCGCGTTCGCGACGGTGCGGTCTGCTACGCGGTCGGCGTCCTGCAGGCGCCCACCGCGCGTCGGCTCACCGCTCGCGTCGCGGCACGCTCCTACCGCATCGTGCTGCGAGCCCAGACCGTCAGCGTCGTCCGCTTCGCGGTGACGCTCAGCGCGGCCGGACTGCCGACGCGGAAGGTCGTCATGAAGGCGTCGAAGGTGCGTGTCGCTCCGCGGCCAGGAGAGCCGATCACCGGCTGACGTTGCCCGGGCGCTATCGCGCCCGGGCCGTGCTTCGCCGCGGGATGCCATCGCGACAGTGCTGGCGATGATGGCGCGGGAACGCGGCGCGCAGTCGCGGGTGTGGGCGGGAATACCTTCGCCCATTCACGGTGGCGCGGCGCTCAGTGACGGGGTATGCTCGCCCGGTGTCTGAACGGTCGGGCGAGGAGCGCGTGATGTCGAGGGTTCCCGCGGTTGTGCGCTCGCTCGTGGTTGTCGTGGCGTTCGTGACGCTGCTGATCGGCGCGGGCTCGAGCGCCGCCTCGACCGTTGATACGGCCACGGTGGTCCCCGTCGGGAGCACCGTCGCCGGCGCGGTCCAAGGCGCTAATCGACCGGTGTTCTACGCGCTTGATCTCCAGATCGGACAGCGCGTGCAGGTCTCGATGCAGACGCAGTCCGTCGGCGAGCTCACCGCGCGGCTCTTCCGCCCGGGGCTGACCGACGAGACGCTGTCCGATACCCCGGCGCGCAGCGTGGTGCCGCTTCCGGCCGGCGTCACGACCAGGGCCTTCACGGCGGACTGGCCGGGCCGCTGGATCATCGAGGTGACCGGCTCTGCCGCAGCGCCGTTCACGCTCGGGGTCACGCAGCTCGCCGCGGGCGTGCCCGGCTCCGTCAGTGGATCCACATCGGTCACGAACGCAGCCACGTTGGTCCAGGGCACGCGCTACGTCAGCTCCACCTACGACCCGGACAATCCGACGACCGTGGACGGGTCGCGCTACGCGAATGTCGACGCGGAGGCGGGCGACCGCGTGGTGATTGCCGTAAAGTCGCTGAACGGCAGGCCACTCGTCATCGAGGCCTTCTCGCCGGGCACGACCGACGCGACCATCCTGAGAGACGAGCCGGTCGGCGTGGTCAGGACGACGACGTCTGCGACGCTCGCCTTCGATGCGACCATCGAGGGATCGTGGGTGATTCGCTACACCACGGCCGCCGACTCGACCGGTGGCGTGCGGCCCGTCGCGCTCTCGACAACGCTGGTCTCCGTCACGCCGCGCGATCCGGCAACCACCTGCGACGACGACGTCACGGACGTCGGCATCGTCAAGATCCGCGGCTGCATCACGCAGCGACGAGGCCAGGTCACCGCGACCAGGCCGATCTCGTTCAGCGGCGCCACCTTCATCCCGCTCGACGGCGCCACGGTCAAGGTCGACACGACGACCCTCGAGGTGCGCAGCGACGGCTCGTTCGCCGTGGACCTCGCCGGCATGCGCGTCCTTCCCTCGACGCACTTCTTCCTGCTGAAGTCGTCGAAGACGCTCGAGGTACCGGAAGACACAGCGATCTTCGGTCTGCCGGTCACGGGCTCGATCACGGCGAGGTGGTCGCTGGAGAACGGGGGCACGATCTTCGTCACGGGCAACGCGCACCTCACGGATCTCGGCGTGCAGGGCGCGCTCTCCTTCGACGTCTCGGGTGATCTCGGCCTGCGGCACATGAAGGTGCGCGTCGGCGTCGAGTACCTGTACGGCGCCGCGTTCACGGGCATCCTCACGTACCGTCGCGAGCTCTCGGGTGGTGAGCTGATCAATGTCTGGCGCGGCGATCTCAGCGTCGCCTTCGGCGTCACGAAGCCCGCATGGCTCGTCGCCAGGGAGAAAGCCGCCGCGGAGAAGGCCGCTGCGGACAAGGCCGACGGGGAGAAGGGCACGGCCGAGACCGTCGTTGCGGATGCCAACACCTCGGCCGATACGACTCCGGCCCCGGAGTCCGATGCCACACCGAGCGCGCCCGAGGACAGCAAGGGCGCAGCGCTCAAGGCCTCTCTGGTCGGAGCGGGCGGCTCGCTCGAGTTCCGCGAAGGCAAGCTCGCCTTCCTGCGCGCGAGCGTCAACACCAAGATTCCGATCGCGAGCACCGGCATGTTCGTCACCCAGCTCGGCGCGGCGCTGCGGTGGAATCCGCACTTCATGATCGCGGGCGACGGCACGCTCACCCTCGGTCCGGAGGTCAACGGTGTCAGCGCCCTCGCGATCAAGGGGCATATCGGGTGGAGCAACGGCGGCTCCTGTCCCGGCTCGAGGGTCAGTAGCCCGAACTGGTTCGGTGGCGGCGAGGCGTGGATCGCGAGCTGGTTCTCCGTCCTCAAGCTTGACGCCTGCTTCCAGGATGCTGCCGGCACGAGTGGGGATGCGGCGTACGTCGTGATCTCCGGGCAGTCTGGTTTCGGCGTGCCCAAGATCCTCACGGGCGACGCGCGCTTCGACGGCTATATCCTCGGCAAGCAGGCGATGATGATCGAGGCCAGTGGGACGCTCGACATCTGGGGTCTCGGCGTTGACGGCCGCGTGGTGCTGTCCGACGCGGGTCTGGCCGCGTGCGGCGCGGCGTACGTTGACGTCTTCGGCATGAAGCGCCGGGTGGAGATCGGCGCCGAGCGCCGCTGGGCAAACGCCCAGGGCGCCTTCGGGTTCCGCTGCCCGGACTTCGCGCCGTACCGCACCGTGCCCGTGGCTCGAGCGCTGCGTACGGATGGCGTGCCGGTCACGGTGACAGCCGGTACCACGCAGGTTGACCTCAGGATCCGCGGCGCCAACGGCACCGTGCCGGGCATCGATGTGATCGGTCCTGACGGCACCGTGGTCGCACAATCCGCTTCCACGACGGACTCGTCTGTGACGGGCGCGGCATTTGCTCCCAACGCCGCGGATGGCTCGATGCAGATCGCCCTGCCGATCATCACCGCTGGCACCTACCTGATCCGCGCACAGGCGGGCTACTCGGTCGCGTCGGTCGAGTCGTCGCTGCCGCGCCCTGCGGTCAAGGTCGCCACCCGGGTGACTCGGCGCAACGGCAAGGCGTTCCTGACCTACCGGATCGCGAATCTCGATGGGCGCCGCGTGCGCTTCGTCGTGACGGGCAGCGGCATCGAGCACCTGCTCGGCTCGACGCGTAAGGCGCAGGGCTCACTGCGTCTGCCCGCCAAGGCAACACGGCGCGGCACGCACCTGATCGGCGCGATCGTGCTGAACGAGCAGGGCTTCGCGGAGCCGCAGCAGACGGTTGGCCGGTATCGCGCGACGAACGAGCGGATCACGGACCTATCCCGAACCGCTGCATCGCAACAGCGATAGCTTCTTCCCACGAGTGCACGGCCCTTGACGCGATCTCATTCGCCGTCGCAGGGCGCGCCGCCCCTCGATTCTCTCGTCGCCGTGTTTTCGCCACTCCCAATGTGTACGCC
>JBPCSK010000441.1:0-10122 GCA_051007275.1 Gaiellales bacterium
GGCGCGCTGACGTGCCCCGCCGGCGGCCTCGACGGCCTGCCAGCTTGCGTCGTTGTCGAAGATCGCCTGGTACACGTCGGCGTAGGCGATCTTGGCGTTGGCGACGGCGGTCTTGCCGCGCAGCTCTGATCCCTCCGGCAGCATGTCGTCGACCTTCGTGTCGATGCGCGACACGAAGAAGCTCGCAACCGACTGGATGCCCGTGACGGGCTTCCCGGCGGCCAGGCGCTCGGCCATGCCAGCGGCGTACGCCTGGGCGATCTCGTAGTACCGCTCGACGGAGAACAGCAGCGTCACGTTGATGCTGATGCCCGCAGCGGTCAGCTGGCGGACGGAGTCGATGCCCGGCTTGGTGCCCGGCACCTTGATCAGCACGTTCGGGCGGTCAACCGCCTTGTGCAGCTCCTGGGCGCGCTTGACGGTGTTTGGCGTGTCGAACGCGAGGTCGGCCTCCACCTCGATCGAGATGAAGCCGTCGGCGCCGTTTGAAGCGTCATAGGCGGGGCGCATGACGTCGCAGGCAGCCTGGATGTCCTGGATCCACAGCGGCTCGAAGATCTGCACGGCGGTGGCATCGGCCGGGAAGGCCTTGATCGCGTCGTCGTACGCGTCGGTGTCCTCGACGTTCTTCGCGAAAATCGACGGATTCGAGGTACCACCCGTGACGCCGTCGTCGACCATGATCTTGGCCAGGAGCCCCGTCTCCACGGCGGGACGCGCGACGTTGTCGTACCAGACGCTCTGACCGAACTGCCCAACTCCAAGCCACTTGCTTGCCACGTGGTTCCTCCGAATGCGGTGTACCCGCGTAGTCTACGCAGCGCAATGCGCCGATGTCTGACGGAGAGGCGAGCGTCGTGAAGCGAGTCATCATCCTCGACCCCCTGTGGCCGCTCGAGGAATCGGCCGACGTCCTCGCGACGCTGGACGTGACCCTCGAGAAGGCCTCCACGGTCAGTGGCGACGACGTCGTGGCCGTGCTGGCCGCGCCGGAGCAGCGCGTGCCCGCCGATCTCCTCGACCACGCGCCGAACGTGCGTCTCGTCGGCACGTGCTCGACCGGCTACGACAACCTGCCGGTGCCAGAGCTGCAGGCGCGGGGAGTGACGTGCATCCACGTCGCCGGCTACTGCGACGACGAGGTCGCCGAGCACACGATCACGCTCGCGTCCGCGCTCCTGCGCGGGGTGCACCAGCTGGATCGCTTCACCCGCGACGGCGGCTGGTGGCCGTTCCCGCGGGAGCCGCGCCGCATCCGCGGCAGTCGGCTGGGCATCATCGGCTTCGGCCGCATCGGCCGACTCGTGGCGACGCAGGGCGCCGCGCTGGGCATGGAGATCGTGGCGTTCGACGAGTTCGTCGCCGAGGACGTCATGCGAGAGCTCGGGGTCGAGAAGGTCGATATCGACACGCTGTTCGAGACGAGCGACGTGGTGACCCTGCACGCGCCCCTGCTGCCCGAGACGCGCAATCTCATCAACGCCCGCCGTCTCGCGCAGATGCGCGACGACGCCTACCTGATCAACTGCGCTCGGGGTCCGCTCGTCGACCACGCCGCCCTCGGTGACGCGCTCGTGCATGGCGTCATCGCCGGCGCCGCGATCGACGTGTATCCCGTCGAGCCTCCGCCGGCCGACGAGCCCGCCTTCGGCTGGCCCAATCTGATTGTCCAACCGCACTCCGCGTGGTACTCGCCCGCCGCGAGCCTCGCTCCCTACACCCGTCAGATCGACGACCTCGCGCGCTTCCTGCGCGGCGAGACGCCGGTCGGCGTGATCCCCGGAGGACCGTGATGCGCGTCATCTGCACCGACGACACCTGGACGCTCGCCCGCGCCCAGACCATCCTCGATCGCGTTGGCGCGACGGTCGAGTTCGCCTACGAGGTGCCCGCCGGCGATGACATCGTCGGCATCCTCACCTACCCCGGCTGCGCGATCGACGCGAGCATCCTCGAGCGCGTGCCGAACCTGAAGGTCGTTGCGACCTGCTCGGGCGGCATCGACCACCTCGACGTTGATGGCCTTGCCGCGCGTGGCGTGGCGTGCTGCAACATCCGCAACTTCTGCGACCAGGAGGTCGCGGATCACACGATGGCGCTGATCTACGCGTGCCTCCGCGGCGTGGTGATGCTCGACGGGCTGGTGCGCGGCGGCAGCTGGTGGCCGTATCCGCAGCCACCGCGCGTCGTGCGCGGTGCGCGGCTTGGCGTGGTTGGCTTTGGCACCATCGGCAAGCTGCTCATCCAGAACGCGCTCGGCGCTGGCATGGAGGTCCTCGTCGTCTCCCAGCACGCCACGGCGGAGGAGATCGCTGCTGCGGGTGCGACGAAGGCCACGCTCGATGAGGCGCTCGAGACCAGTGACGTCGTCAGCCTGATCACATCGGTCACCGACGCGACGCGGGGCATGATCGGCGTCCGCGAGCTCGGGCTGATGCGCAGCGATGCGTACCTCGTCAACACGGCCCGTGCCGCGCTGATCGACCATGCTGCGCTCGGACAGGCGCTCGAGGCGGGGGAGATCGCGGGCTGCGCGCTCGACGCCCTGCCGGTCGAGCCGGCGCCGCCAGAGGAGCCGGCGCTGACGTGGCCGTTCACGATCGTGCAGCCGCATGCGGCGTTCTACAGCGAGGCGTCCGAGGCACGGTCGTTCGACAACCCAGCCGAGGACGTCGCACGCTTTCTGGCCGGTGAGCAGCCGCTCGGACTGCTGCGCCCCATCTCCTAGTCGCCGGCGGTGGCGAGCGCGTCCATGCTGGGCAGCTCCTCCGCGATGTCCTTCTCGGACTTCGCATGCCGCATCAGGTACACGGCATAGACGAGCAGCAGCACGACGGCAGCGCTGGTGGCGATCTGGGCGGGAACGCTCGGCAGTGACGTCAGGTGGAAGATGATCCAGCCGATCACCGCCGCGGCCGGCGCGGTCAGCACCCACGCGATCAGCATGTCGCGGACCACGCGGTAGTGGACCTGGCGTCGCGCGCCGATGCCCGAGCCGACGATCGAGCCGGACACCGTCTGCGTGGTCGAGACGGGCACGCCGACCTGCGTGGCGCCCAGGATGGCCGAGACGGCGCCGATGTTGGCGGCGAGCCCCGTCGCGCGCGTGACGCGCGTGATCTTCAGCCCCAGCGTCTCGACGATCGACCAGCCGCCGTAGAACGTGCCGGCGGCGATCGCGGCGTACGCGCCGAAGACGACCCAGATGGGGAGATGGATGTCGCCGTTGGAGCTCACCTCCATGTAGCCGCCGGACACGAGCACCGCGGCGACCACGCCCATGGTCTTCTGCGCATCATTGGCGCCGTGGGCCCAGGCGACCCACGCCGAGCTCGCGATCTGTCCGCCCTGGAAGACGACGTGGTCCTCGTGGAGCTTGAAGACGCGTTGGATGCCGCGAATCACGATCACGGCGATCGCGGCGAGCACGAGCGCGATCGCCGGCGAGGCGACGAGCGCGATGGCGATGTTGCGGACAGAGTCCCAGTTGACGATCTTGAATCCGCCAGCGGCGATGCCTGCACCGACGAGGCCGCCGATCAGCGCGTGCGACGAGGACGAGGGCAGCCCCCTGTGCCACGTGAAGAAGTTCCAGAAGATCGCGCCGATCAGCGCCGCCAGCACCACGCGAATGCCGTAGGGCACGGCGCCTTCCGAGATCTGCTGCATCTCGACGAGGTCGACGACCTTCGCCACGGTGTTCGCAACGGCAGTGCCGACGACGAACGCGGGCAGGAAGTTGAAGATCGTCGCCAAGGTGACGGCCTTGTACGGCGACAGCGAGCGCGTCGCGATCGTCGTCGACGTGGCGTTCGCGGAGTCGTGAAATCCGTTGGTGAAGTCGAACAGGATCGCCAGACCAAAGGTGAAGATGGTGGCGGCGAGGATCAGCGACATGCCTGCGTGATCCTAGGGCACCGGGCGGCGCCGTGAGCGCCTACGAGTCGATCACTTCCTGGCCAGCCGCGATGTACTCCTTGTACGGCTCCACCTGCTTCTGGGACCACGCCTTCGGCGCCTCCCACAGCGTGGCGTCGTCGAGGCCGAAGGCCGCGACGATCTCCTTGTCGGTGATCAGGTCGCTGACGCCGTTCTTCTGCGCCGAGGCGTAGGCGAAATCGTTCGTCAGCGCCGCGCCGGCCTGGGGCGTATCGATCGATGCCATCGCGGTCATCGCGCGTCCCGGCTGCTTGGAGGCGGCGCTGAGGATGGTGCCGCAGACCCAGACCAGGCGCCCTTCGGCCGGCTGCATGTACTTGATGTTGCGCCCCTTCATCTTCGGGTGGCTCTTGATGTTCCAGTAGCCGGCGTTCCACACCTGGGCGATCACGACGTTGCCGTTGACGAAGTCATTGACCGCGTCGTTCTCCGACGTCCAGAAGTTGCGGAGGTTGGCCTTGATCTTCATCGCGGTCTCCTTCGCAGCGGCCAGCTCGTCCGCGTTCAGCACGGTCGGATCCTTGGCGCCCCGGTTGATGAGCGCCGCGATCTCGATGATCTCGTCCGGGCCTCGGAAGGTCGTCATCTTCCCGCGGTAGCGGTCGTCGAGCATGATCTTCCAGGTCTCCTCACCGCCAACCTGCGAGAAGTCGACCACGTCCGCGTCGTACGCGAGCGCTGAGAAGCCCGTGTCGAATGGCATGTGGTAGTAGGCGCCGTCGATCTTTCCCGGCGCCTTGAGCGACTCCGGCACGCCGTCCCAGTCCGGGAGCAGGGACGTGTCGAGCGGCTGGATCAGTCCCGCCTCCTTCCACTTGGCGATGTAGCCGCCGCACGGGTGGATGATGTCGGGGCTGAAGCCGGACGCGACCTTGGCGAGCGCCTGCGTGTCGTCGTCGAGCAGCGTGAACTTGAGCGGCGACTTCGAGCCGTACGGGCCGTCCTTGGGCGAGTCGTCATAGCCGGCCCACGTGAACACCTCGAGCGGGGCATCGGATTCGGTGGCCGGGTCGAAGGCCTTGGCCGCAGCCGTGCTGCCAGCGTCGGCCGACGACGAGCCGCTGTCGGAGCCGCCGCAGGCGGCGAGGAGGGCCGCCAGGCTGGCCGCGCCCGTCATTGCGACGAAGCCCTTGCGATTCATGCGTGCGTCCATGGTGTCTCCTCCTGGGAGCGCAGGCGGCCTGGCGCCGCGTCTGCATCGATCCTACTTGCTGCCCGCGTCATCGGCGGTGTCCCGGTTCGCAATGCGGTCCTTCGCGCGGACGTCTGCCGTGCAGCCGCAGTTGGCGCCGGCGATCAGCGCCCGGGCGGCATTCGCCCGCAGCGTGGCGTCCGCGTTACTGGCGTTGCGGGCCACGATCAGCGCAGCGCCGGCCAGCACCGCCAGGCAGATCAGGGTCGCGATCAGCGCCCGCACGGCTCAGCGCCCGGCGAGCTTGCGATCGCCGCGGCGGCGGATGACCTCGGCCGCGATCGCGAGCAGGAAGCTCAGCACGATCATGATCGTGGCGACCGGGATCAGCGTCTGCGTCTTCTCCGGGAACTTCAGGCCGGAGTAGAGGTAGACGGGATAGGTCGGCTGGTCGCCGGCGATGAAGGACGCGATCACGACCTCGTCGATCGAGAAGACGAACGAGATCAGAAAGGCCGAGAGGATCGAGGGCAGGATCAGCGGCAGCATCACGCGTCGGAACATCTGGATTCCGGAGGCGCCGAGATCGTAGGCGGCCTCCTCGAGGCGCTTGTCGATGCTCGAGATGCGCGGCAGCAGGATCAGCACGGCGAAGGGCAGCGCGATCACCACATGACCCAGCATCACGCTGGTGAGGCCCAGCCCGATCGGGATGAAGCCCTTCTGGAACAGGATCAGGAGCGCGACGCCGAGCACCACGGTCGGCACGACCAGCGGCACGAGCATGAGCGCGGAGATGAAGGCCTTGCCGCGCACGTTGCGTCGTGCGAGCGGGTAGGACGCCATCAGCGCGATCAGCGTGGCGATCGCCGCGGAGATCACACCGACGCGAACCGAGGCCCAGAGTGCCTTGCGGATCTCGTCCGAATGGAATGCGAGGCCGTACCACTTCGTCGTCAGCCCCTCGAGCGGGAACGCGGCGACGGTGCCGTCGTTGAACGAGAAGATGATCAGCAGCACCGTCGGCAGGTACAGCACGACCAGGAAGATCGCGAAGAACGCCGTCAGCAGGTACTTGCCGGTCGGCGAGATGACCACGAAGGTCTCGGCGTTACGACGCTTGGCCATCAGAGCCCGCCTCCGCCGGCGCGCAGGAAGCGCGAGGTCGCGAACGTCAGCAGCAGCACGACGCCGAGCAGGAAGAGCGCCATCACCGACCCGAATTGCCAGTTGAAGGCGCCACCGACGAACTGGTTGGCGAGCGACTGCCCGTACATCGTGCCCTGCGTGCCGCCGACGAGCGTGGGGGTGATGTACTCGCCGATCGACGGGATGAAGACGAAGAGGAAGGCGGCGACGATGCCCGGAGCGATGATCGGCAGGCTGATCTTGCGGAAGGCCTGCCAGCGCGAGGCGCCAAGGTCCATTGCCGCCTCGAGCAGCCGGCGGTCGATCGTCTCGAAGGAGAGGAAGATCGGCAGGCAGATGAACGGCACCCACGCGTACGTCAGCACGACGATCACGGTGAACTGGCTGTAGATCAGGAACGTCAGCGGGGCCTTCTCGTCGACGAGGCCGACGGCCATCAGACCGGAGTTGATCAGGCCCTGATCGCCGAGGATCACCTTCCACGCGAACACGCGCAGGAGGTAGGAGGTGAGGAAGGGTGCGATGACGACGAGCAGCCAGGTGTACTTCGACTTCTGCACCACGAACGCGAGGAAGTACGCGACCGGAATCGCGATGATCACGGCGATCACCGACGACGTCATCGCCATCGACACGGACTTGAAGAAGAGCCGGAGCGAGTCGCCGTCGGAGGTGAGCTCGATGACGCGGATCAGGTTGTTGCCGGCGGGAATCGTGAAGAACGGCAGGAGCAGGAGGATGAAGGCGATGCCGACGATCCACGAGCCCTTCTCCTTGCTGATCTTTCCGCCGGAGACGGCGAGGATCAGGAGCACGATGAAGACGAGCGCGATCAGCATCGTCGGCACGGTGAAGTTGACGCCCGGGATCATCACGGTCACGTCGACGCTGACGAGCTTGCTCCACAGCTCGGTGGTGAAGCCGCTCAGCTCGCCGTTGAGCGAGGCGAGGGCGTCGGTGGGCGCGAAACGCCGGAGCGCAACGCTGAAGAGGAAGATGTAATAGAGCGGCGCGAGGAAGAAGAGCGACAGCACCACGAGCATCGGCAGGAGCAGGCCGTACGTGGACAGTGCGGAGCCGCCGTCGTTGCGGCTCTCGCGGCGGCTGCGCTTCAGCGGCAGGGTGGGCTTCTCGGGAACGGCGCTCATGAGAGGGACTGCGGGAGGGGACCCGCCGTGGCGAGCCCCCTCCCGACTCTGGCTAGGAGTTCTTGACCTCCTCGCCAGCCGTGACGAAGTCCTTGTAGTTCGGCAGCGGAGCCTCGAACCACGCGTTCGGCGGGGCCCACGCGGACGGGTCGTTGATCTGGAAGGCCTCGACCAGATCCTTGTTCTGGATCAGATCGGCGACGCCCTTCTGCTGGCCCGACGAGTACTGGAAGTTGTCGGTCAGCGCCGCACCGGCAGCCGGCGTGTTGGCCGACGCCATCGCCGTGGAGGCGATGCCCGGGTTCTTCGTGGCCGCGCTCAGCACCATGCCGCAGACCCAGGCCAGGCGGCCCTGCGTCGGCTGCATGTACTTGATGTTGCGGTCCTTCATCTTCGGGTGGTTCTTGATCTTCCAGTAGCCGTCCGGCCACGTGTAGGTCGCGACCAGGTTGCCGTTGACGAAGTCGTTGACCGTGTCGGTCTGCGACGTCCAGTAGTTGCGCAGGTTCGGCTTGATCTTGAGGGCCGTCTCCTTGGCCTTCGCGATCTGATCCGAGGTCAGCACGTTCGGGTCGACCGCGCCCTCGTTGATGAGGAAGCCGATCTTGATGATCGCGGCGTCGTCGGAGAAGATCGCCATCTTGCCCTTGTAGGTGTCGTCGAGGAGGATCTCCCACGACTCCTTGCCACCGACCTTGTCGAAGCTGATCGCGTCGGCGTCGTAGGTGAGGCAGGAGAAGCCCACATCGAACGGCATGTGGTAGTTCTGGCCGTCGATTACGCCACCGGCGTAGATCGCCTCGGGGATGCCGTCGAAGTCGGGCAGCAGGCTCATGTCGAACGGCTGAATCAGGCCAGCTTCCGTCCACTGCACGGTGTACGCGATGCAGGGATGGATGATGTCCGGGCTGTAGCCCGACGCGACCTTGGCGAGCGCCTGCTGGTCGTCCTCGAGGAACGTGAACTTGAGCGGCGACGTGCTGTTGTACGGGCCCTTCTCGTACTCCGCCCACATCGCCGGCAGGCCGTCCTTCGGGGAGTCGTCGTAGCCGGCCCACGTGAAGATCTCGATCGGGCCGCCCGGATCCTTGGCGGGGTCGAACTTCGGACCGCTGGCGGACTCGCCCGAGGCGTCACCGCTGGCAGCGGCGTCGCCACCGCTCGACGAGCTCGAGCTGGAGCTCGACCCGCCGCACGCCGCGAGAAATGCCGCCAGGCCGGCAGCGCCGGACATGGCGACGAAGCCCTTGCGGGACATCGTGGTATTGAGGAGCGTGGACTCCTTCTCCATCTCTTCGCTCACAGGTTCCCTCCCGTTACTCGGACTCCGGCGCGTCATGCGCCGGAGCATCCCCTCCGTCCGCGGTCGAGGGCAGACCCTCGATCACGAAGCTGTTCTCCGCCGCCCAGTGCAGCGAAATCGTGTCGCCGACCTGCGGGTCGGCTGCGGCGGCCTCATCGTTGAGACGATGGACCTGCAGCGTGTCGCCGTTCGGCAGCTCGACGGTGATCTGCGTCATCGAGCCGAGGTACATGACGTCGCTGACGCGGCCGCCAACGCTCGAGGCGTCGTCGCCGAGGCCGTCAGCGCGCAGGTGGATCTTCTCGGGGCGCACCGTGATCTGGAGCGTGCCACTGGTCTTGGTCGAGTTGGCGACGATGCGCTGGCCCTCGGAGAGGTCCATGATCGCCTTGCCGCCCTCGGAGCGGTCGATGCGCATGTTGACGATGTTCGAGGTGCCGATGAAGCCGGCCACAAACGCCGTCGTCGGATGCTCGTAGATCTCGCGCGGACCGGCGCACTGCTCGACGATGCCGTTGTTCATGACCGCAATGCGGTCGGACATCGTCAGCGCCTCCTCCTGATCGTGCGTGACGTACACGAACGTGGTGCCGGTGCGGACCTGGATCGCCTTGAGCTCGTGCTGCATCTCCTTGCGGAGTTTCAGGTCGAGGGCGCCGAGCGGCTCGTCGAGCAGCAGGGCGGCGGGGCGGTTGACGAGCGCGCGGGCCAGGGCGACGCGCTGCTGCTGGCCGCCGGAGAGCTGGGCGGGCTTGCGCTGCTCGAAGCCCTCGAGCTGCACGGAGGCGATCGCCTCGGCAACGCGCGGGCCGATGTCGGCCTTCTTGACCTTCTTGATCTTGAGGCCGAACTCGACGTTCTCCTGCACGGTCATGTGCGGGAAGAGCGCGTAGGCCTGGAACACCAAGTTGACGTTGCGCTTGGCGGGTGGCACCTCGGTGACGTCCTCGCCGGCGAGCGTGACGTTGCCGATGGTGGGGACCTCGAAGCCCGCGATCATGCGGAGCGTGGTCGTCTTGCCGCAGCCGGACGGCCCCAGCATCGAGAAGAACTCGCCCTCGCGAATGTTCAGGTCGATGTTATTCACCACGACGTTCTCGCCGAACGCCTTGGTGACACCGCTGAGCACGATGTGTCCGTCCACGATCTCTCCCTCTCTCCCGTACCGTCGTATTGTTACCGCACTTTCCCGGATTGCAAGCAACCAACCACAATCCATTTTTCCTCTGTTCTTCGGTGTTTTTCGGCGTCGCGCTTGACAGCGGGCGCGCCTCCGGCGACGCTCCGGTCATGGCGCCCTCGCGCATGACCAGCGGCACGAACGTGACGGAATCGACGGCCGACCGACGGGCCGAGCTGCTCGCCGCCACCACCCGGGTGATCGCCCGACGCGGGTACGTCGGCACGCGCTTCCAGGATGTCGCGGAGGAGGCTGGCGTCGCCGTCGGCAC
>JBPCSK010000442.1:0-5811 GCA_051007275.1 Gaiellales bacterium
GGTCGTAGGCGAGCGGATCGCCGTACTTCCACGCCTCGCCCGCGACCGCACCGATCGCGGCGATCGCGCGCGGCGACGGACCGAGCACGTTTTCGTTGGCGCCGAGGCGCGCGCGAAACGGCACGCCGCTCTCGCGCACGAGCTGCTCGGGCCCGATGAACGGCACGCTGGCCGGCAGCGCGCCGACGACGCGGGTGAAGGGCGGCTGCTCCATGGACGCAATCGTGACAGCGGGAGTGCCATCCTGTGGCGAATCGACCCGGAGTCACCATGCCGCGCACCGACCGCATCGAGATCGACCGCACGCGCCTCGCCGAGCTGATCGCGCGCGAGCGCGCCACGCTGGCCAGCCGCACGACGGCGTCGCAGGCGCTGGCCGAGCGCGCCAACGCGCACATGATCGGCGGCGTGCCGATGCAGTGGATGCAGATCTGGGCCGGGCAGCACGCGATCTTCTTCGAGCGCGCGAAGGGCAACCGCATCACGGACGTCGACGGCAACGAGCTGATCGACTTCTGCCTCGGCGACACCGGCGCGATGGCCGGCCACTCGCCGGAGGCGACCGTCGCCGCGGTGCAGCGCCGGATGGGCGACCTCGGCGGCGTCACGACGATGCTGCCGACGGAGGATGCGATCTGGGTGGCCGACGAGCTCTCGCGCCGCTTCGGCATGGACAAGTGGACGTTCTCGCTGACGGCCACCGATGCCAACCGCTGGGTGCTCCGTACCGCCCGCCAGCTGACCGGTCGGCCGAAGGTGCTGATCATGAGCTACTGCTACCACGGCTCCGTCGACGAGACGATCATCGCGCTGGAGAACGGCGTGCCCACGAGCAAGCCCGGCAATGTCGGACCGCAGATCGACCCGGCGCTGACGACGCGCGTCGTGGAGTTCAACGACCTCGCGATGCTCGAGCGCGAGCTGGCGCACGGCGATGTGGCGTGCGTCCTGGCCGAGCCGGCGCTGACGAACATGGGCATCGTCCTGCCCGATCCCGGCTACTGGGAGGCGGCCACGAAGCTGATCCGGGAGGCCGGCTCGCTGCTCGTGATCGACGAGACCCACACGTTCTCGGCCGGTCCCGGCGGCTGCACGCAGGCGTGGGGCCTGCAGCCCGACATCGTCACGATGGGCAAGAGCATCGCGGGCGGCGTGCCGATCGGCGCGTACGGCGTGACGGCCGAGATCGACGCGCGCATTCAGGGCGACCCGCAGGGCGACTACGTCGACACGGGCGGCGTCGGCGGCACCCTCGCCGGCAACGCGCTATCGCTAGCCGCCGCGCGCGGCACGCTCGAGCACGTCCTCACCGACGAGGCGTTCGCGCGCATGTGCACTCTCGGCGCCCGGATGCTCGAGGGCATGCAGGCCGTGATCGATCGCCACGCGCTGCCGTGGGTCGTCGAGGGGCTCGGCGCGCGCGCCGAGTTCCGCTTCTGCGCCGACATGCCGCGCAACGGCACCGAATCGCACGACGCCCACGACGACGACGTCGAGGAGTGGCTGCACCTCGTCACGCTCAACAACGGCATCCTCGTGACGCCGTTCCACAACATGTGCCTCGTCTGCCCCGACACGACGGAGGCCGATGTCGACCGGCTGCTCGAGGTGCTGGATCAGGCCGCGGCGGAGCTGCGCGCGGCTTGAGGGTCAGACGAGCTCGGGCGCGACTTCGGCGATCGTGTTGTCGAGCAGCTCCTTGCGCCCCGGCTCGGGGTAGCGCGCGAGGTGCCCCTCGGCGTCGACGCGGAACTGGCCGACCTCGGTGAGCGGTGGCGAGTACGAGTGGATCGTGATCGCCGGACCGCCCTCGTGGTGGGCGACCGAGTGGATGTAGCCGGACGGACCCTCGCGGCGGACGCCGGGGGAGACGATCACCTCGGTGTGTCCGGACGGAAGCGTCATCTGCTTCTCGACGACCGCACCCTCAGCGCCGCAGAGGCCGACGCCGGAGTAGGAGTGGTCGTGGTAGCCGGTGCCCTGGCCGGGCATCCACATGATCACCCACGAGTCGAGCCGGTCGTCCTCGAACAGGAGGCGGTAGCGGCGGCGATCGGGGTCGGCGACGATCAGCTCGCGCCAGATCGACGGGTCGTTCGCGATCGCCTCGGAGAGGTCCGCGAGCTGCGCGGTGGTCAGCGGCGCGCCGTTCGTGTCGGGCACGAGCGCGGCGACGGCAGCCTGCACCTCAGCCGGAGGCGAGACGACTTCGTGCCAATCCTGGGGGGTGAGGGTATCTGTGGAAGCCATGTTCCACCCCTTTCGTGAAGGCGCCGTCGGGGGATGACGCTCGCTGCAAGCATACAGCGCGCCGCTGAGCGAATACACTCCCGCGCATGACGGATGTACGCATGATCGACGTCGGCGCCAAGCCGATCACCCGCCGCCGCGCACTCGCTCGCGCCGAGGTCCAGATGACCGACGAGGCGCTCGCCAAGATCGAGGACGGCAAGGTCGCGAAGGGCGATGTCCTGGCCACTGCGCGGGTGGCCGGCATCGCTGCGGCCAAGCGCACGCCGGACCTGCTGCCGCTGTGCCATCCGATGCTGCTGGATCACGTGCGCGTGGACCTCAGCGTCGATCGCGCCGCCGGCTGCGTCCGCGTCGAGGCCGAGTGCGCCGTCGAGGGCAGGACGGGCGTCGAGATGGAGGCGCTGGTCTCGGCGAGTGCCGCTGCGCTATGCGTGCACGACATGCTCAAGTCGACCGACCCGACGATCTCGATCAATCGCATCGAGCTGTGGGAGAAGGACGGCGGCAAGAGCGGCTCGTGGCGACGCTCGGAGGCGTGATGCGCGCCTGCGTGCTGACGGTCTCTGACGGCGTCTTCCACGGGGCGCGCGAGGACGGCTCCGGTGACGTGCTCGCGGAGAAGGCCGTGATGAGCGGCTTCGACATCGCCGGTCGCGTGACGGTGCCCGACGAGGCCGACCAGATCGCGGCGCAGGTGTCTGCCTGGACCGACGCCGCCGACGCACCCGAGCTCGTGCTCGTCACGGGCGGCACGGGCTTTGCACCGCGCGACGTTACGCCGGAGGCGCTCAGCCCGATCTACGACCGCCGGACGCCGGGCATCGACGAGGCGATGCGCGCGTTCTCCATGCAGGTCAAGCCGCACGGCATGCTCAGCCGCGGCGTCTCGGGCATTCGCCGCTCCACGCTCGTGCTGTCGTTCCCCGGCAGCCCGAAGGCGTGCGGCGAGCTGTTCGACGTCGTCCAACCCGTGCTCGGCCACGCGCTCGAGCTGCTGCGCTCGGCACCGACCGAGCACCTCTAGGCGCTAGCCGCGGCGGGGCGTCCAGCGGAAGCGCCAGGACGCGATGAGCAGGCCGATCACGCCCCAGACGACGACGAGACCGAGCGAGCGCCACGGCGTGGCGGTGGTCGCAACGTAGGGCCACGAGAGCACCGTCACGAGCGGTGCGACGGGGAGCACCGAGGCGATGTTGCCGAGCCACGTCGGCAGCGAATCGACGGGCACGAATACGCCGGAGATGAAGTACAGCGGCAGCACGACGACGTTGGCGAGCGGCGGTGCCGCCTCGGTCGACGGCGTGATCGCCGCGAGCATCATGCCGAGGCAGGAGAACGCTGCGGCGCCGAGCAGCACGCCGATGATCAGCCACGGCAGGTGCGCGGCATCGACGTGGACGCCGTAGGCGAGCCGGCCGAGCACGAGCATCACGAGCACCATCAGGATCGCGATCACGAGCGACGTGACGACCTGGCCGGCGATCAGGATCCAGGCGGGCGCCGGGGTGCCGCGCACGCGCTTGAAGGTGCCGGTCTCGCGGCGGTTCACCACGGTGATCGCGAGGGCGACGAAGCTCGCGGAGATGATGCCCATCGTCATGAAGGCTGGCACCTGCAGCGTCGACTGCTCGACCTTGGTGCCATCGCTGAGGGTGATCAGCTGGCCGCCGAAGATCGCCTCGAACAGGACGAGGAAGATGACTGGGAGGAACACCGTGAAGAACAGCGTCTCGGGGCGGCGCGAGAACGCCAGGAGGTCGGCGCGCACCTGCTCGCGGAGCATGTTCACGCGGACGCCTCCGCATGGTCCCCGGCGATCGCCAGGAAGACGTCCTCGAGCGTGGGCCGCTCGACCGTCAGGCCCTCGAGCTCGAGCCCGCGGCCCTTGGCCCAGCCGCACAGCGCGGCGAGGTCGGCGGTCGGCGACGTCGTGGCGACACGCACCTCGGTGCCGGCCAGGCTCGCGGCGGCCGACAGCGCGGGCAGGGCATCGAGGCCGAGGCCGTGGGGGAGGACGAACGAGATCTCGACGTCGCCGCGCAGCGCCTGGAGCTCGGCGGGCGTGCCGAGTGCCGCGACCTTGCCGTCGCGCATGACGGCGACGCGGTCGGCGAGCACCTGCGCCTCGTCCATGTAGTGCGTCGTCAGGAAGACGGTGGTGCCGAGGTCGCGCAGGCCGCTGATGACGTCCCAGAACTGCCGGCGCGCGTCGGGGTCGAAGCCCGTCGTCGGCTCGTCGAGGAAGACGAGCTCGGGATTGCCGATCAGCGCCACGCCGACGTCGAGCCGGCGCTGCTGCCCGCCCGACAGGCGCCCGGCGCGCTGGGCGGCCTGCTCCTCGAGGCCGACGAGGCTGATGACCTCGTCGACGGCGCGCGGGTGGGGGAAGTACGCGGCGTAGAGGCGCAGCGTCTCGCGGACGGTGAGCGCGCCGAGCGGGCGGCTCTCCTGCAGCACGATGCCGAGGCGCGCCCGCCAGTCGGCCCCGGCGGTCGCGGGGTCCTGGCCGAGCACGAGCACCTCGCCGGCGTCGCGCTCGCGATAGCCCTCGAGGATCTCGGTCGTCGTCGTCTTGCCCGCTCCATTGCGGCCGAGGAACGCGAGCACCTCGCCCTGGTGCACCTCGAGGTCGAGGCCATCGACGACGTTGCGGTCGCCGTAGCGCTTGACGAGGCCCTTGACGGAGATGGCGGGAGTCACGGGCCGCATCGTACCGCCGCGCCGGAGGCCCGCGGAGCGCGAAGATCCCGGTGATGGAGTCCGTCGCCCGACCGAGCCTGCCGCGCCGCCTCGCCAATCTGGTGCGCCTCGAGCACTCGCTGTTCGCGCTGCCGTACGCCCTCGTCGGCGCGCTGCTCGCGGCCGACGGCCTGCCGCCGCTGCTCGATCTGCTGTGGGTCGGCATCGCGATGGTCGCGGCGCGCACGCTGGCGATGGGGCTCAACCGCCTGATCGATGCCGAGGTCGACGCGCGCAATCCGCGCACGGCCAAGCGCGAGATCCCGGCCGGGCTCGTCACGAAGGGCCAGGTCGTCGGCCTCTGCGTGGTCTCGCTCGTCGTGCTGATCGTGGCGTGCTTCAACCTCGCGCCGATGACGCGCTGGCTGTGGCCGTTCGTGGTGATCCCGTTTCTGATCTACCCGTACATGAAGCGCTTTACGTGGGCCTGCCATCTGTGGCTCGGGCTCTGCATCGGTCTCGCGCCGGTGGCCGCGTACGTGGCGATTGCCGACGCGCTGCCGCTCGCCGCGTTCTGGCTGCTCGGCGTGGTCGGCTTCTGGATCGCGGGCTTCGACATCATCTACGCGACGATGGATGTCGAGCACGACGTCGCCGAGGGCATCCACTCCGCACCGGCCGACTTCGGCGTCGGGCGCGCGCTCTGGTTCGCGCGTGTCCTGCACGCACTGAGCATCATCTCGATGATCGGCGTCGGCGTCTGGACGGGCCTCGCCTGGCCGTACTGGATCGCGGTCGCCGCGTGCGCGGCGCTGCTGGTCTACGAGCACGCGATCGTGCGTGAGGACGATCTCTCGAAGGTCAACCAGGCGTTCTTCA
>JBPCSK010000443.1:0-4375 GCA_051007275.1 Gaiellales bacterium
CGACCTGGTCTCCGAGGACGTCTGGTCCCGGATCGGCGCCGAGCACGACGCAGCCGTGGTGATCGATGTCGGCGGGTTCCCCTTTGCCGGCGGCGGCATGACGGCGACGCTGCGCGACATCGCGCGCTACGGCCTCGCCCACCTCGACGGCGGCATCGTCGCCGGCGAGCAGGTGATCCCCGCCGACTGGGTTTCGTCTACGCGAGACGGCACCGACGACGCGCGCCGCGCCTTCGAGCGCTCCCCCCACCTGACCGATGAGGACCGCGCCACCTGGAGCTCGTACAGCAATGCCTTCTGGGTCGTCGAGCCCGGCCGCATCTACGAGGCCCTCGGGCTGTTCGGCCAGGTCTGCCGCGTCAACACGGAGATGAACACGGTGATCGCGCGGTTCTCCGCCCAGCCGATGCTCGAGCGCACGGAGATCGGGTTCGAGACGTACCGTGCGCACGCGGCCATCGAGGCCGCACTCGCGGGCTAGAGCCGGCCAGCCTCGCGCAGCAGTTCGACGACGCGATCACGAGGCAGATTCGGAACGCGTCGGCCGAGCCGGCCGTGCATCTCCTCATTGGCCACGAGCGCGTTGACGATCGCCTCCTCCACGCTCTGGACCGTGGCGGCGAACAGGCTGTCGATGCGCCCCCACGGCAGGAAGCGCAGCTCGTTGATCTCAGCCGCCGTGGGCTCGCCGAGCGGAAAACCACCCGAGAACGCGCCCGCATTGGCGGTGGAGAAGGCCAGGAAGATGTCGCCGGAGAAATGCGAGCCGGTCGTGCCGAGACGCGCGAGCCCGAGCGGAACACGACGCGCGAGCGCCTTCATCTGCGTCGGCAAGAGCGGCGCGTCGGTTGCCAGGATCACGATGATCGAGCCGGCGCCCGGTGGCACGATCCAGTCGTCGGAGCCGAGCGGGTTGTCGTCGGCGAGCGCCTGCCCGAGCTTGACGCCCGCGATGGTGAGCTCCTCTCGCGACCCGAAGTTCGCCTGCACGAAGGCGCCGACGGTGAACGTCTCCGGCCCCCACTCGACCTGACGTGAGGCGGTGCCGCTACCAGCCGTGAAGCCGCAGCAGTTCATCCCCGTGCCGCCGCCGACCGAGCCCTCCTCGATCGGACCCGAGGCGGCCGTGTCGAGGGCAGCGTGGACCTCGGCTTCCGTGATGCGGCGATCGTTGAGCGTGTGCAGGAAGCCGTCCCACGTCTCGGCCGCGACGGGCAGCGCCCACTCGTCGTTCGGATCCGGGAAGCGCTCGTGCACCCAGCTGTTGATACCCGCCTGGGCGATGCCGACCGCGGCGGTGCTGGTGATCGCGATCGGCAGGCTGACGGTGCCGGACTCCTCGATCCACGCCCATCCGGTCATCTCGCCGTTGCCGTTGAGGGAGTACGTGCCCGCGGCGCACGCGTCGTGCGGGTTGGCCTTACCGCGGGGATGGATGCCCGTGACGCCGGTGCGCACGTCGTCGCCCTCGATCACGGTCGTGTAGCCGACCTCGACGCCCGCCACGTCCGTGATGGCGTTGCAGGGGCCGGGCGTGCCGTCGAACGGGATGCCCAGTGCACGGGCGCGCGGCTTGCCGGCCGGCGTGGACAGATGCGGATCGCTCATGCGGGAACACTACCGCCCGCGGGCCGACGTTTGTCAATGCCATTGACAACGGCGTTGACAGTCTCCATCATCGCGTCATGTCGACGGCCGCCACGACGCGCCTCACGCGCACGCGCATCCTCGATGCCGCCGAGCGCCTGGCGGACGAGGGCGGCGCCACGGCGATCTCCATGCGCGCGCTCGGCGCGGAGCTCGGCGCCGACCCCACCGCCGTCTACCGCCACTTTCCGAGCCGAGAGGCGATCCTGCTCGCGCTGACCGACCGGATGTTCGGCGAGCTGGCAGCGGTCTTCACCGCCACCGACGACTGGCGTGCCGATCTGCGGCGCGTGATGCTCGAAGCCCAAGGCGTCTACACCCGGCACAGCGACCTCGCGCTCGCGCTCGCCCGTCAGCCCTGGGACAGCCCCGTGCAGGAGGCTGGCACGGAGTTCATCCTCGACGCGCTCACCCGTGCCGGGCTCCGCGGTCGGGATCTCGGGCTGATGCTCCACGTCGTCGTCACCGTCATCTCGGGTGCGGGGCTCTTCTTCGCCCTCGACCGCTCGCTGCACGAGGAGCACTCCCGTGAGGAGCTCCGCGCCGTGCACGCCGAGCTGCCCGCGAGCACGCATCCGCACACCGTCGCAGCGGCCGCCGATCTGTTCCCACCGGAGCAGGCGATCTACGAGGCCCTCGTCGAATCGACGCTCGACGGCATCGAACGACGTGCCGAATCCACCCAGTCCAACTATGTTCCAGTCTCCCGGGAGGAGAACCACCATGCGCAACCTTGATCTCCGACGCGGCCTTGCGGTCGCGGCGATCACCCTCATCGCCGCCTCGCTCGCGGCCTGCGGCAAGTCCGCATCGGACTCGTCGTCCGGTAGCGGCGCCGAGTCGGCTGCCGCCACCACGGGTGCGGCGCTGACGACTCCCGCCGCAGCGAGCAAGGCCGGAGATCTCGTCTGGGGCACCTACCGCGAGACGAACTCGCTCGATCCGATCTACGCGTTCGACTACCCGGAGAACACGGCAATCACCATGCTGTGCGAGTCGCTGCTGCACCAGAGCGCCGACGGCTCGATCACCACGGACGGGCTCGCCGCGAGCGTCGACACGACCGATCCGCTCAAGATGGTCATCACGCTGCGCGACGGCGTCACCTTCTGGGATGGCGCCCCGGTGACCGCCGACGACGTGGTCTACAGCCTCGGGCGCGCACAGGACGCCAAGCTCGGCGGCTTCTATTCGAACGCGTTCGCGCGCGTGAAGTCGATCGACGCCACGTCGGCGAACACCGTCACCATCACCCTCAAGCAGGCCGACCAGTGGCTCTACGGCGAGCTGTCGTCGATGCCGGGCGTGATCTACGAGAAGGCCTTCGCCGAGAAGGCCGGCGCCGACTTCGGCACCGTCAAGGGCGGCACGATGTGCACCGGCGCGTACAAGCTGGACACGTGGAAGACCGGTGAGGGCGTCAAGGCCGTGCCGAATGCCACGTACTGGGACACCGCACACGCCGCACAGGCCGCGAGCATCACGCTCAAGGGCATCCCGGACGAGGCCGCCGCGACCTCCGCGTTCCTGACCGGTGAGCTGTCGGGCTCGTACCAGCTGAACATCTCCACGCTCGCGAAGCTGCAGGCCGCGACCGACAAGGTGACGGTGACGCAGGGTCCGTCGTACGCGATCGACGCGTTCATCATCTCGAGCTTCAAGGGCACGCTCGGCGACGCCCGCGTCCGTCAGGCGCTGTCGCTCGCGATGGATCGTGATGGCATCATCAGCACGCTTTACAAGGGTGCGGGGAATCCTGCACGCACCCTTCCGAACCCTGGCACCTGGGGCTACGCACCAGAGGTCTTCCAGGCCGGGTGGGACGCCCTGCCCGCGCCGACGCGCGATCTCGAGAAGGCGAAGCAGCTGGTCAAGGACGCCGGCGCCGAGGGCAAGACGGTCAACATCGGCATGTCCAACGAGATCGCCTCGCTCAGCACGTCGGGGAAGGCGCTGCAGGCCGCCGCGCAGAGCATCGGACTCAAGGCGAACCTCGTCTCCGTGTCCGCGGCGAACTACATCAACTTCTTCATCGACGCGAAGGCCCGCGAGTCGGTTGATGGGTTCTTCACGATCAACTATCCGGACTACGCGGACCCGGCGGCGCTGCTCGCCACGCTGGCTCTGCCTGGCGGCTCGCAGAACTACTCGGGCTACGAGAACCCGGAGGTCACCAAGCAGCTCGAGGCGGCGCGCTCCGAGGCCGACCCGACGAAGCGGGCCGAGGACGTCGTCGCAGCGCAGAAGCTCGTGACGGAGGACGTGCCCTGGATCCCGGTCGTCGCGCCGAACACGATCCTGATCGTCAACAGCAAGCTGACGGGCGTGCCGACCTCGTTCCAGTACATGTTCGCCCCCTGGGCGAACGGGCTGGGCACGAAGTAGCGGAGGCGCGGGTTGCTCGGATTCCTCGCACGGCGGCTGGTCATGCTGGTCGGGACGCTCCTCGTCTCGAGCTTCGTGATCTACAGCGCGCTGTACCTGGCTCCGGGCAACCCGATCGCCACGCTCACCGGCGGACGCACGCCGAGCCCAGAGGCCGTCAAGGTCCTCGAGGAGCGCTACCACCTCAACGACCCCTTCCTCGTGCGCTACTGGGACTGGCTCGTCAACGTCCTGCACGGCGACTTCGGCGTCTCGATCCCCCTGCACCAGGACGTCTCCACGCTGATCACCGAGCGCATCGGCATCACCCTCGGCCTCGTTGCCTACGCCGCGATCATCATCC
>JBPCSK010000444.1:0-4583 GCA_051007275.1 Gaiellales bacterium
CTGCGGTCGCACGACCGACGACGATGACGCCGCCGAACGCGCAGCTGCGGATGAAGCGCCTGTCGAGGCCAGCCGGCTCGGCGGCCGCCTGGGCCGTGAACCTCACGACGGGCCGCGGCGCATCGTGGAACGCGGGTGCGAAGTTCACCGCCGCGAGCACGGCGAAGCTGCCGATCCTGATCACGTACCTGATCGCGCTCAAGCGCGATCCCGTCGGGGCGCGCGAGTGGGGCGCGCTGCAGTCGATGATCCGTGCGTCCTCGAATGACGCAGCCAACACGATGATGCAGGCCGTCGGTGGCGGCAGCGTCGACACGGGCGGCGCGCGCGTCAACGCGGTGATGCGCAGGCTCGGCGCGATGCGCTCGGACGAGGCGGGCGGCTACCTCCCCAACCAGGACCGCAAGGGCCTCAACCCGCCGGTGCAGGTGAACGACCAGCCGCAGTTGAAGTGCTGCAAGGTCGTGACGGCGCACGACCTCGGGATCCTCATGCAGTCGATCGTGCAGGCGGCGAATGGCACGGGTCGCGCACATGCTCTGGGCCTGACGGGACGTGATGCGCGTGTCGCGCTCTGGCTCCTGGCGCACACCGACTATCCAGGCCTGTTCGAGCCGTGGACGCGCTGGGTGGTCGCCCACAAGATCGGCTACATCGACGTCGTGTGGCACGACGTGGCCGCGGTCTTCGAGCCGTCGGGCACGCTCATCACCGTGGCGCTGACGGAGAACGCGGGCGGCGCGAGCGAGTCGGGCGCCTCGCGGTACGCCCACGGCGTGCTGAATATCGCGCAGACCGGGCTCGACGAGCCGGAGCGGACCGTTCCGCGTCGCTCGGTACGATCAGGGGAGTGAGCGCAGGCGCATTTGCAGGGCTGACGTCCGCCGAGGTGGCGGAACGGCGTCGTGCCCTCGGCGAGCCGCGGCCCGATCGCACCAGCATTCCGCTGCGCGCGATCATCCGGCGCAACGTCTTCACGCTGATCAACCTGATCACGCTCGGGTTCCTCGTGCTGATCCTGATCGCGGGCGCGTGGAAGGACGCGCTGTTCGCGGGCGTGATCGTGATCAATGCCTTCATCGGGATCATCCAGGAGGTGCGCGCCAAGCGGACGCTCGATCGTCTGGCGCTGCTGATCGCGCCCCGCGCCACGGTGCGACGCGACGGCGCGACGAGCGAGATCCTCGCCGACGAGATCGTGCCGGACGACATCGTCGAGCTGCAGCCGGGCGACCAGGTCGTGGCCGACGGCGAGCTCGTCGAGGCGCGCGGGCTGGCGATCGACGAGTCGATCCTGACGGGCGAGGCCGACCACGTGTCGCGCCGGGCGGGCGACACGATCTTCTCCGGCTCGTACTGCGCGGCGGGCGCCGGCGTCTATCGCGTCACGGCCGTCGGCGCCGCCGCGTATGCGAATCGGCTGACAAGCACGGCGAAGCAGGCGACGGACCAGCGCTCCCCGCTCCAGCTCGATATCGACCGCCTGCTGCGCGTGCTGCTCCTGTCGATGATCCCGCTGTCGGCGGCGCTGCTGATCGCCTTCCGCATCCACGCGACCGATTTCCAGCAGGCGGCGGAGACGGCGACGGCGGGCCTCATCTCGGTCGTCCCAGAGGGCCTGATCCTGCTGACGAGCATCACCTTCGCGCTCGGCGCGGTCAAGCTCGGTCGCGCCGGCGCGCTCGTGCAGCGCCTCAACGCGGTCGAGTCCCTCGCCGGCGTCGACACGATCTGCGTGGACAAGACGGGCACCCTGACCGACGGCTCGCTGCGGCTGGCACGCGTCGTCGCCGCACCGGAGCGCACGGAGGACGGCGTGCGTCGCCTCGTCGCCCGCCTGGCCGCGTCGGCCGAGATCCGCTCGGGCTCGTCCGACGCGATCGCGGCCGAGATCCCGGTGCCAGCGGAGGCCGTGCTGGCGGAGCTCCCCTTCTCGTCACGCTGGAAGTGGTCCGGCGTGCAGCTGGCCGACACGACGATCGTCCTCGGTGCCCCCGAGGTGCTCGGCGCCGGCCCGCTGGCCGAGACCGTCACCGCCTTCCAGGAGCAGCGCGGCCGCGTGCTCGTCGTCGGCACCGCCAGCGGCCTGCCGCCGATCCCCGAGGACGATGACGCCCCGCTCCCCCTGCCGATCGCCTTCGAGCCGGCCGGGCTGATCGTGCTCGAGGAGCAGATGCGCGCCGACGCGGCCGAGGTCGTGGCGTTCTTCCGCGCGCAGGGCGTCGACCTGAAGGTCATCTCGGGCGACGCGCCGCGCACCGTCGAGGCGGTCGCGGAGGCGGCGGGCTTCGGCGACATCACCGCCATCAGCGGCACCGACCTGCCGATGGGCGATCTCGAGGCGATGGGCGACGTCGCCGTCGCGCACAGCGTGTTCGGGCGCATCACGCCGGAGCAGAAGCGCGAGCTCGTCGACGCCCTGCGGCGCCGTGGCCGCTACGTCGCGATGATCGGCGACGGCGTCAACGACGTGCCGGCGATGAAGGCCGCGCGGATGTCAATCGCGCTCGGGTCGGGCTCGCAGATCGCGAAGGGCGTCAGCGACATGGTGCTGCTCAACGGCTCGGTCGCGTCGCTGCCACAGGGCGTCGCGGAGGGTCGTCGCATCCTGTCGAACATCCGCCGCGTGGCGAAGCTGTTCGTGGTCAAGAGCTCGTTCGCCGCGGCGCTCATCCTCACCATCGGCGTGGCCGGCGAGGCCTACCCCCTGCTCCCGCGCCATCTGTCGCTCGCGGGTGCCTTCACGGTCGGGATCCCTGCGTTCGTGCTGGCGGTCGCCCCGAGCGTCGGCATGCCGACGAGGGTGCCGTTCCTGCGCGACCTGCTGCGGTTCAGCGTGCCGGGCGGCATCGTCAGCGCGATCGGCGTGCTGGCCGCGTACGCGATCACGCGGAGCATCCCGGGGCACGATCTCGTCGACGCGCGCTCGGCAGCGCTGCTGGTGCTGATCCTGATCGGCTACTACCTGATCCTGCTGCTCGAGGACGAGGCCGTCGAGCAGTCGCACGTGCGCGCCTGGGGCGTCGGCGTGCTGATGGCGGCGCTGATCATCGGCATCCTCGCCGCGTACTACATCCCGTTCATCGCGGACTTCTTCGACATCCGACCACCCGACTTCTCCGAGTGGCTGGTGATCCTCGGCTCCGTGTCCATCGCGATCGGCATCCTCGGCGTGCTGGGCTTCCGCGCTCCGCTGTTCGTGCGCAGCCTCTTCCGCCGCCACGGCCAAGTGTGAGCCAGACCTGCTAACCGCCAGGGCGCTTCGCTGCGGCGATACGATGCTCCACATGACTCGTCGACACCGTCTCGCCATCCTCGCTACCGCACTGCTCGCCCTGCCGGTGCTGACGGCCGGCGCGCAGGGTGCCACCTGCCACGGACTCAAGGTGACGACCTCGAAGCACGGCGGCACGATCATCGGCACGAGCGGCCGCGACGTGATTCTCCTGACGAAGCCCGGCGTCGTGCACGCGGGCGGTGGCAGCGACATCATCTGCGGCTCGTCGGGCGATGACGTGATTGATGCAGGCGCGGGCGACGACGTGATTCTCGGCGGTGCAGGGCGCGACACGATCCGCGCGGGCGCCGGCAGGGACAACGTCTTCGGCGAGGCCGGCGGCGATCGCATCGACGGCGGTCCCGGACATGACTTCCTGATGGGTGGAGCGGGGGTCGATTCGATGGCGCGACAGGGCGGCGACACGATCAGCGTCGGCAACTACGGCGTCTCGGTCGTGCTGCCGATGAGTGCGGTGGTGCAGTTCGCAAGCACCGGCATGGACGTCGGCCTGGCGCGCTCCGCGTTCGGCAGCGGGGTCGTGCCGGTGGCCGCAACGGCCAACGTGCTGCCCACCATCGCCTTCGGGCTGGGCGGGTACGGCGCCTACATCGCGCGCGGGCCGGCGGAGCCGTTCTCGTCGCTGTCGCTCGCGGCATCCGTGGGATCTGCCCTGGGCTCGTCGCTGTCGCTCGCAGGCGACTTCCTGTTGCTGCCGAGCTCCGCGCCGAGCACACCGAACGCCATCTCCATCACGAACAACCTCTCCATCCCCGTCACCGCGGGCCTGATGCAGCAGGTCGCCTCGAGCGAGTCATCTCCGGCGTGGACTCCGATCATCGCTGGCCAGATGATGCTCGAGCCGAACGTCCAGGCGGTGTTCGCTCCGACGGGGCTCGTGAGCATCTTCTCCGTCCCCTCCTGGCAGGCAGGCACGCTCCTCGCTCAGGCACCAACCGGCATGGCCAGCGCGCAGGTCAGCCCGCGGCGTCCGACAGCAGCATTCACGTGGAACGCGCAGCAGGGCATCTTCAGCAGCTTCGCCGGGTAGCGGCGGTTGCCCCAACCTGAGGGTGCGCGGCCGTTCGCCGCGCGTGCCGCCTCATGATCGACGAGCGAGCGCTGCGGTTCAGTCCGCGGTGACCGGCTCGGGTGCGTTGCCGCCCTCACCACCGTTGCCCTTGCCGCGCCCGCGACCACCGCGACGGCGACGGCGCTTCCGCGGCGCATCGCCATCGGCGCGCGGCTCGGAGGAGCCCGGCGTCGGCGTCTCGGCGACGGCATCCGGGTTATCGACGATCGCCTC
>JBPCSK010000445.1:0-10920 GCA_051007275.1 Gaiellales bacterium
GCCCGGGTCGTCGCTCGCAGTCCGGCGGTGGTAGCGGTGCAGCCGCTGGCGGTGGATCGCCGGAGGCGAAGAAGTCGTCGAAGCTGCTCGACCAGTTCGGTCGCAACCTGACGAAGCTGGCGACCGAGGGCAAGCTCGATCCCGTCGTCGGCCGTCACACCGAGGTCGAGCGCATGATGCAGATCCTCGTGCGCCGGATGAAGAACAACCCGGTGCTGATCGGCGAGCCGGGCGTCGGCAAGACCGCGGTCGTCGAGGGTCTTGCGCAGCGCATCTCGAACGGTCAGGTGCCGGACCTGCTCAAGAACAAGCAGATCTACACGCTCGATCTCGCCGCCCTCGTGGCCGGCTCGAAGTACCGCGGCGAGTTCGAGGAGCGCCTCAAGAAGGTCATGAAGGAGATCGCCCAGCGCGGCGACATCATCCTCTTCATCGACGAGCTCCATAACCTCGTCGGCGCCGGTGCCGCCGAGGGCGCGATCGACGCCGCCAGCATCCTCAAGCCGGCGCTCGCGCGCGGCGAGCTCCAGACCGTCGGCGCGACCACGCTCGACGAGTACCGCAAGTACCTCGAGCGCGACTCCGCCCTCGAGCGCCGCTTCCAGCAGGTGCGCGTCGAGGAGCCGAGCGTCGAGGACACCGTGCAGATCCTGCGCGGCCTCCGCGATCGCTACGAGGCGCATCACCGCATCCGCATCACCGACGAGGCGATGGAGGCGGCCGCCGAGCTGTCGAGCCGCTACATCCAGGATCGCCACCTGCCGGACAAGGCGATCGACCTGATCGACGAGGCGGCCAGCCGCCTGCGCATCAAGACGATGGCCGCCCCGCCCGCCCAGCGCGAGCTGGAGGACGAGATCGAGCGCGTCCGCAAGGAGAAGGAGGCCGCGATCGAGGGCCAGGACTTCGAGGCGGCCGCCAATCTCCGCGACGAGGAGCGCAAGCTCGCGAACGAGAAGCGCGAGGCCGAGGAGAGCTGGTCCCAGGGCGAGGGCGCCACGGAGCAGCCGTCGATCGGCGAGGAGGAGATCGCCGACATCGTCTCGATGTGGACCGGCATTCCCGTCTTCAAGCTGACCGAGGCCGAGTCGCAGAAGCTCATCCGCATGGAGGAGGAGCTGCACAAGCGCGTGATCGGCCAGGACGTGGCGATCGCCGCCGTGTCGCGCGCCATCCGCCGCGCCCGTGCCGGCATCAAGGATCCCAAGCGCCCGTCGGGCTCGTTCATCTTCCTCGGGCCGTCCGGCGTCGGCAAGACGGAGCTCGCGCGCACGCTCGCCGAGTTCCTCTTCGGCGACGAGGGCGCGATGATCCAGGTCGACATGTCGGAGTACATGGAGAAGCACTCCGTGTCCCGCCTGGTCGGCTCGCCTCCCGGCTACATCGGGTACGACGAGGGTGGCCAGCTGACGGAGGCCGTGCGCCGCAAGCCGTACTCCGTGATCCTCCTCGACGAGATCGAGAAGGCGCATCCCGACGTGTTCAACATCCTCCTGCAGGTGCTGGAGGAGGGCAAGCTGACCGACTCGCAGGGTCGCAAGGTGGACTTCCGCAACACCATCGTGATCATGACGTCGAACATCGGCGCCGCGACGATCGCCAAGAACCAGTCCTTCGGCTTCTCGCAGAACGAGGACGAGAGCGGCCAGTCGTACGACGACATGAAGGGCAAGATCATGGGCGAGCTCAAGCGGGTCTTCCGCCCCGAGCTGCTCAACCGCATCGACGAGGTGATCGTCTTCCACAAGCTCTCGCGGGAGCAGATCCTGCACATCGTGGACTTCATGCTCAACCGCCTGCGCGAGCAGCTGGAGCAGCACGAGGTCACGATCGAGCTCACGGAGAGCGCCAAGGAGCTGCTCGTCCAGGAGGGGTACGACCCGGCGATGGGCGCCCGACCGCTGCGCCGCGCGATCCAGCGCATTCTCGAGGATCCGCTCGCCGACTTCGTGCTCGCGCAGCAGATGCAGCCGGGCTCGACGATCCTGGTCAACCGCAAGGAGGGCACCGACGAGGTGACGATGGACATCGTCCCGCCGACGCCCGATGCGCCGCCGGCGGACCTCGCCGAGGTCAGCGAGTAGCTTCGTGCTGCAGTCGTAGGTGACGAGGGTCGGGGAGCAATCCCCGGCCCTCTGTCGTCTACCGGGGCGAAGCCTGCAGCGGGTCGGTGCGTCTCACCATGAGGGGTTCGGAGGAAAGATCCCCTGGAGGCACACGACCCAGTTCATCGGCACGGCGTTCACGGCTGCGATATTCAAGGTAGTCGGCGTCATGGCCCCCCCGGCGGCTGCGGGATCGCCATTGGTGAAGTCGCTCTGGGTGACCGGTGCGTCAACGCCCCGCCGATACGCCTGGGTGCTGGGCGTCTGCTGGCCGGCCCCGATCACGGTGCCACCCTGCAGGTTGGGAAGCGCGAACGTGCGCTGACCGTCACCGCCGTACGCCGAACCGAGCAGATAGAACAGCGCGTTGTTCTGGTTGGCGGACATGATGCTGCCGTTGCAGATCGCGTAGTTCACCGGTGCAAAGGGTCCAGCGAAGGCGCTGACCGCGGCCATGAAGTCATCGGTGCCCATGTCAGGCTCCCTTCGGGCTGAAGCGGTTGAAGATCGCCTGGTAGGCGTTGGGCCCAACGCGCGAGATGTGCAGCGGGAACGTGCGTCCATTGACCGTCGTGGCGAAGGTCCCTGAGTCCAACTGCGCACCGCCGGTGCGACGCAGCAGGACGGAGAACGCGCCGGCCCAGGCATCGGAGCCGTGGGCCGCCCCCTCGGCGTGCGGCAGTGATACGAGATCCTCGACGCGGAGGTGCATCTCTCGTTCGCCACTGCGCATGACGACCGCGGCGTTGGCGCGGTCGAAGTGGCGGCGGTTATAGGCACCGTGCGCGGCGTGCGGGCGCAGCTCCGTGGGGGCGTGCAGGAGCTCGTGTGTGGGCTGCGATACGGCGGCGGCGGCGGAGCCCGGAAGGCCGGCGAGGGCGGTCGCACCGACGAGGCCGGCGGCGCCGAGAATCAGTCCGGAACGGCTGATCGTCGTGGTGGGGTCGTGCGCAGTGTGATCCATGAGACGACCGTAGCACCCGTGCTTCACGCAGCATCGTTGGCGGTGATCCGGGTGCCACGAGAGCGTTTAGCGGCAAGCGCGGCACGCACCACGCAGCGCCACATCGTGGGCGTCAACGCGAAAGTCGACGCGGGCGGCGACACGGTGGATCGCCTCTTCGAGCGCCTCGTCATGGAACGCCTCGACGGCGCCGCACCGCGTGCACACGAGGTGGTGGTGGTGGTGTGCGCCATCGGGGTGGTTCGGCTCGAAGCGCGCGACGCCGTCGCCGGTGTCAACGCGCGTCACGAGTCCCATGCCGTGCAGCAGCTCGAGCGTGCGGTAGACGCTGGCGATGCCGATCGTCGAGCCCCCCGCGCGGAGGCGGGTGTGGATCTCCTGCGCGCTGGCGCAGCACTCCTGGTCGCCGAGGGCGGCGACGACCGCGTCGCGGGCGCTGCTGCGCCTCGTGCCCTTGCGCGTCAGCGCGTCGGCGGCGTGCGTGCCCCACGACGTGCCGCCGTGGTGGTGTGCGTGGCTGGTGGGGGCGGTCACGGCTTGCAGTCTACTTGATAATGGTTATCATTACCGCGCGATGATCGCGTTCCTCAAGATCCTGCCCTTCTTCACGACGATGCTCGGTGGCTTCGTGGCGCTCCGCGCGCATCGCCAGCTGCACCTGGTCTACGGCGTCGCGGCGGGCGCGATGCTCGGCCTCGTCGCCTTCCACCTGCTGCCCGAGTTCGCCGAATTCGACGGGCCGGACCTCGGCGGGGTGCCGCTTCCGTACATCCTGGTTGTCGTCGCATTTCTCGCCATGTTCGTCCTCGAGGAACTGATTGGTCCGCATCCCGCCGACGCCGATGAGGGTGGCGAGCATCGGCATCCGCACGTGGGCCTGATCGGCGCGGGCGCGCTGGTGCTGCACTCGTTTCTCGATGGTCTCGCGATCGGCATCGGCTTCACCGTCTCCGACGCCATCGGCGTGGCGATCCTGATCGCCGTGCTGGCGCACGACTTCGCCGACGGCATGACCACCGCGGCAATCATGCGCCGTCACGGCAATACGGCGAGCCGCACTTGGATGCTGGTCTTCGCCGGCGCGATCGCGCCAGTCATCGGCGCCTTCGTCGGCGGCTGGCTCGACCTGTCGGAGTCCTGGGTGATCGGGTACGCCGGCTTCTTCGCGGGCACGCTGCTCTACTTCGCCACGCGCGACATGATCCCGGGCGCGCGCAAGGGCGGCACCGGGCGGACGGCGTTCGCGACGATTGCGGGCGGGGCGTTGCTGATGTGGCTGCTCGCCGCGGCCGGCATCTGACGCGCGTCGCATGCCCGTCAGCGCCTGACAGAGCTTTCAAGAGGTGGCATGATGCCGTACGAAGCGCGTGCGCTGCGCGTGCGTCGCACGTACCGTCCTGCGTGGCCCCCGAAGGAGTCGAGCATGTCCCGCGATCCGAATCTGATGACCGTCTTCGGCGCCCACTGGTGCCCCGACTGCAACCGCGTGCGCGGCTTTCTCACCGCGCACCACATCCCGTTCAACTGGGTCGACCTCGAGGAGCACGAGGGCGCCACGGCCGAGATCGAGTCGATCATCGGCGGCAAGCGCCGCATTCCGACGCTGCAGTTCCCCGACGGCAGCTTCATGATCTCCCCGCCGAACGACGAGCTGGCCGACAAGCTGGGCATCACCCGCGCCGCCGCCAAGGACACCTACGACCTCGTGATCGCCGGTGGTGGTCCCGCCGCGCTGACGGCCGCGATCTACGCAGCACGCGAGAACATGAACGTGATCATCGTCGAGAAGTCCGCCCTCGGCGGCCAGGCCGGCGTGACGGAGCGCTACGACAACTACCCGGGCTTCCCCGACGGCGTCGAGGGGCACGATCTGGCGAACCGGTTCGTCCGCCAGACCGCCCGCTATGGCGACGAGCTGCTCGATTCGGTCGCCGTCGATGCCATCACGCCCGTCGATGATGCCTTCACCGTGACGACGAGCGCGGGACAGGAGCTGAGCGCGCGCGCGATCCTGATTGCCACGGGCTCGCAGTACCGCCGCACGAACGCACCGGGAGAGACCGAGCTGATCGGCGCCGGCATTCACTTCTGCGCGACGTGCGACGGCCCGTTCTACCGGGGAGCGCCGGAAGTCGTGGTGATCGGCGGCGGCAACGCCGGCATGGAGGAGGCGCTGTTCCTCACGCAGTTCGCCGAGCACGTGACGATCTTCGTCCGCAAGGACGGCCTGACCGGCTCCATGCTGCTGCAGGACAAGGTCAACGATCACCCCAAGATGGATGTCGTCTCGAACGTCGAGGTCGCCTCCTTCAACGCCGATGAGCAGGGGCTGATCAAGTCGATCACGTTCCGCGATCTCGACTCGGGGGAGGAGCTGGAGCACGCGTGCAAGGCGGCGTTCCTCTTCATCGGTCTTGACCCGACCACCGAGTGGCTCGGCGGGCTCGTCGAGCTCGACGAGCGGCGCTTCGTCAAGACCGACCGCAACTTGGAGACGAGCGTCAAGGGCATCTTCGCGGCGGGCGACGTGCGCGGCGGCTCGACCAAGCAGCTCGCCTCCGCGGTCGGCGAGGGGGCGGCGGTCTCGATCCAGATCCGCTACCACCTCAACGAGCTCGACGACAAGCAGGGCTAGCGGTCGCACTTCGCGACGGCTGAGCCGGTCGCGACGTCACCGCACTTCAGAGCAATCGGATGACAGCTGCGTAAGCGTGTGCGCGCATCTGGCGACGACCCGGCACAGCCGCGCATCCGCGCTCGACACTAGCCTCCGACCATGGCCCGCACCACGACCCGATTCACCTGCACCGCCTGTGGCGAGCAGACGCCCAAGTGGGAGGGGCGGTGTCCGTCGTGCGAGGCGTGGGGGACGATCCAGGAGGATGCCCCGGTCGTCACGCGCGCCGGACGCTCTGGCCCGTCGCAGGCGCGGGAGTCGATTCCGCTCGCCGAGGTCTCGGCCGACGAGGCCGTGCGCATTCCGAGCGGGCTCGGCGAGCTCGACCGCGTGCTCGGCGGCGGCATCGTCCCCGGGTCGCTCGTGCTGCTCGGCGGCGAGCCGGGCGTGGGCAAGTCGACGCTGCTCACCATGGCCCTCGCGTCGATCGCGCAGCGCGAGACGGCGCTGCTGGTGACGGGCGAGGAATCGGCGGCGCAGGTGCGCCTGCGCGCCGAACGGATCGGCGGCGCGGGCCGGATCCGCGTGGTCGCTGAAACCGATCTGAATGTCGTGGTGGCGACGATCGCGCAGGAGCGCCCCGCCGTGTGCGTGGTCGATTCCGTGCAGACGCTGTGGACAGCAGACCTCGCGTCGGCTCCCGGCTCCGTCGCGCAGGTGCGCGAGGCGGCCGGCGAGCTGCTGCGCGTGGCGAAGGAGCACGGCGTCGCGATCATCCTCGTCGGGCACGTGACGAAGGACGGGGCGGTCGCGGGGCCGAAGGTGCTCGAGCACCTCGTGGACTGCGTGCTCTTGTTCGAGGGCGAGCGCGGGGGAGAGCTGCGCGTGCTGCGCGCCGCCAAGAACCGGTTCGGGGCTACCTCCGAGCTCGGCGTCTTTGCCATGACCGGACGCGGGCTCGAGCCCGTCGAGGATCCGAGCGCGCTGCTCGGCCGCGACGAGCTCGGCGCCACCGGCAGCGTCGTGGCCTGCACCATGGAAGGCTCGCGGCCGCTGCTCCTCGAGGTGCAGGCGCTCCTCTCTGCGAGCGAGCTGCCCCAGCCGCGCCGCCTTGCCAACGGCATCGATCGCAACCGCCTCGCGATGCTGCTTGCCGTCCTGTCGCGCCACGCCAGCCTCGGTCTTGGATCGGCCGACGTCTTCGCCAACGTGGTGGGAGGCGTGCGCGTCGACGATCCAGCGGTCGATCTCGCCGTCGCGCTGGCCGTCGCCTCGGCGGCCCGCGGCGTGCCGACGGGCCCGATCGTCGCCATCGGCGAGCTGGGGCTGACGGGCCGCCTGCGTCCCGTCGGGCAGGTCGAGCGACGGCTGCAGGAGGCCGCGCGGCTCGGGATCGAGCAGGCGATCGTGCCGCCAGGGGCGCCGTCGGTGCCCGGCATCATCGTGCGCACGGCCGGCTCGGTCGGCGAGGCGCTCGCGCTGGCGCTTGGCGCCGACTGACTGACAGCCGTTTCAGTACGCTTCCGGATCGTGGAAGCCGTCCTCAAGGTCCTGCCCTTCGTCAGCACGATGCTCGGCGGGTGGCTCTCGCTCCGGGCCGAGCGCTGGCTGCATGTCATCTACGGCCTGTGCGGCGGCGTGATGATCGGGCTGATCGCGTTCCACCTGCTCCCCCTCGTGGCGACGATGGGTGCCCCCGTCGCCTTCGGCATCCCCGTGCCGTATCTGATGGTGGTTCTCTCGTTCCTCCTCTTCTATTTCATCGAGGAGGTGATCGGGCATGACGAGCTGAGCACGGGCCCGATCGAGGACTACGCCAACCCGACGGCTGGCATCCTCGGCGGCCTCGTGCTCGTGGGCTACTCCTTCGTTGACGGCCTCGCTATCGGTCTCGGGCTGCAGATGTCGATGATGGCGGGCTTCGCGATCGTGATCGCGGTGATCGCACAGGACTTCGCCGATGGATCCAACGTCGTCGCGCTCGTCCGCCGCCACGGCGGCACGAACCGCCAGATCTGGATCCTGCTCCTCGCCAACGGCATCGCGCCGGTGATCGGCGCCATCATCGGCGGCGTGGTGCAGGTCGGCGAGGGGGTGCTCGCGTGCTACGCCGGCTTCTTCATCGGCGTGCTGATCTTCGTGTCGATGCACGACATCATCCCCGGCTCACGCGAGCGCACGACGGCGGTCAAGACCTTCGTCTTCGTCGCGCTCGGGTGCCTCGTGATGCTGATGCTGCGCGCCGCCGGCGGGTAGCTCCCGCATGGTCGACCTGCTCAAGCTGCTGCCGTTCCTGAGCGTGGGCCTCGGGGCGGTGCTGGCGCTGCGCGTCGAGCGACATCTCCATCTCGTCTTCGGTCTGGCCGGCGGGATCATGCTCGGGCTGGCGGCCTTCCACCTGCTACCCGACATCGCGGAGGTCGACGCCCCCGAGGTCATGGGCGTGCCGCTGCCCTTCATCATGATCGGCGTCGCCTTCTGCCTGTTCTATCTCGTCGAGGAGGTCATTGCCGGAGGCGATCCGATGGGGGAGATGAGCGCCCACGGACACGTCGGCACGCTCGGTGCGCTCACGCTGATCGCACACTCCTTCATCGATGGTCTCGCGATCGGACTGGGCTTCACCATGTCGATGACGATCGGCGTGTCGATCCTGATCGCCGTCCTCGCCCACGACTTCGCCGAAGGCGCGACGACCGCGACGCTGCTCAAGGCCCACGGCACGTCGCGGCGCGCCACGAACGCGATCGTGCTGCTCGCCGCGGTGACGCCCGTGGTCGGCGCCTTCGTCGGCGGCGCGCTGCACGTGAGCGAGGCCTTTCTCGCCTGCTACGGCGGGTTCTTCGTCGGCACGCTGATCTTCTTCGCGACGCACGACATCCTGCCGAACGCGCGTGCGCGCACCACGCCCGGCCGCGTGCTCGCGCTCGTCGTGGTCGGGATGGTCTTCATCCTGGCCGTCTCGATCGTCGAGGGCTAGGCGCGCGCGGCCAGGCGCACGGCGAGACGGCCCATGCCGGCCGCGTCGCACGCATCGGCGCCGGCCGCCCAGTCCGGCTCGGCCGCTGCGGGCAGCTCCACCGGCAGGTCGCGCTGCATCGTCGCGATCGTGCGGAAGCGGCGGAGCTCGTCGGCGGCATCGGCCACGGCCCGCGAGCGGGCCGGCGTGAGCTCGTCGGCATGGGCGATCACGCCCTCGAGATCGCCGTGGCGCTGCAGCAGGTCGGCGGCGGTCTTCGCGCCGATGCCCTTCGCGCCGGGGATGTTGTCGGAAGGGTCGCCGCGCAGCGCGATCAGATCGGGCACCTGCTGCGGCTGCACGCCGTAGCGCTCGACGACGCCGGCGGGGTCCACGTGCTCGACCTCGGTCACGCCGGAGACGGGGCGGATGATCGTCGTTCGGCTCGATGCCAGCTGGTACGCGTCGCGGTCGTGCGTGAGCACGAGCGCCGTGCCCTTGGCCGCCTCCTCGAGCGTGGCGAGCGTGGCGCACACGTCGTCGGCCTCCCACGGCGGCACGCAGATGGCCGGGATGCCGAACGCGCGGATCAGGTCGGGAAGCGCGTCGAGCTGCGCGATCAGATCGTCGTCGACCTCGCCGACGCGCTGCGCCTGGTACGCGGGCACCAGCTCGTGGCGCGGCGACGCCTCCCGGCTGTCGATCGCGACGGCGATCGCGCGGGGTGCGAAGGCATCCCAGGCACCCGCGAGCATTGAGATCGTGCCCTGCAGGAGCCCGACCGGACGGCCATCGCGCGACGTGACGTGGCCGAGCGCGTAGTAGGCGCGGTGGGCGAGAGCATCGCCATCGACGATCAGCAGGGGCTTGGCAGGCGCCACCCGGCTACGATACCGGTCCGATGATGCTCGATCCACGACGCAACCCCAAGCTCGCCAGCGCGCTGCGCCTGCTGGCGCCGGGTACCGACCTGCGGCTGGGCATCAACGACATCATCAAGGGGCACCTCGGCGCGCTGCTCGTGATTGCCGAACCGGCCGAGATCGAGCCGCTCTGCTCCGGCGGTCTCGCGCTCAACATCCCCTTCTCGGCGCAGATGCTCTACGAGGTCGCGAAGATGGATGGCGCGATCGTCGTCGACGCGGATCTCTCCACGATCCTGCGCGCCAACGTGCACCTCATGCCCGACGCGGCCATGCCGACGTCGGAGACCGGCACGCGGCACCGCACCGCCGAGCGCGTCGCCCGTCAGACGGACGCGATCGTCGTGGCGATCTCGCAGGAGCGCGACACCGTCAACGTCTACACGGGCGGCTCGCGCTACCAGCTCGACTCGATCGGCGACCTGCTGGCGAAGGCCACGCAGGGTCTCGCCACGTTGCAGGGCCATCGCGCCCAGCTCGATCGCGGCGCCGACGAGCTGACCACGCAGGAGCTGCGCGGCGATGTCTCGCTCGACGACGTCATCAACGTGCTGCAGCGGGCCGAGATGGCGGCGCGCATGGTCGGCGAGATCGAGCGCAACGTCACCGAGCTCGGCCTCGATGGCCGCCTCGTGGCGATGCAGCTCGCCGAGCTGTCGGAGGGCGTGACGGAAGAGCGGCTCGCGATCGTCCGCGACTATCGCAACCCCGACGTCACCGATGGCACCGCGATGGTGCTCGAGCAGCTCGCCGCCCTCAAGTACGGCGAGCTCGTCGAGCTCGAGTGCGTGGCGCGGGCGATGGGGTTCGCCGACCGCAGCGCCGTCGAGCTGCGCCCCCGCGGGTACCGTGCCCTCGCACAGGTCGCCTCTCTCGACGACGAGGAGACGGACCGCATCATCGGCGCCTTCCCGTCCTACGACGCGCTCATGCGCGCCACGCTGCGTGAGCTGCAGGCGGTCGACGGCATCTCGCCGACGCATGCGGCCGAGGTGCAGCAGGGCCTTCGTCGACTGCATGATCGCCACCTCCGCGCGGGCGGCTGAAACCTCCCCCTTTCGGGGTCGATTGCGGTTATCCTTCTGACCCCAGCACGGAGGAGCGCAGGTGTTCAACGTCGGAGATCGGATCGTCTACCCCCAGCACGGCGCCGGCATCATCGATGGCATCGAGAAGCGCACCGTGCTCGGTGAGGAGGTCGAGTACCTCACGATCCGGATCATCGCCGACGACCTCGTCGTTCGCATTCCGGTCAATCGCGTCGATGAGCTGGGGCTGCGCCGCGTGATGGATCAGAAGGGCGCCAATGCCGTCCTCGCCGTCCTCGGCGAGGAGATCCCGGAGGACACCGG
>JBPCSK010000446.1:0-1080 GCA_051007275.1 Gaiellales bacterium
CCTCCTCGGCGCACGAGAGGTTGCAGCCGCCCTGGTCCGCGCAGTACTTGCAGCGGTAGGGGTTCGTCGGCGCCACGTGGCGGACGCCGCTCATCAGCGGCTCGAACGGCGTGCGGATGCTGGTGATGCCGGTCAGCGACAGGGCGCCGTACGTGGTGCCGTGGTACGCGATCTGGCGGGCGATCACCTTGCGGCGCATGGGCTCGCCGTTGGCATGGTGGTACTCGCGGGCCAGCTTGATCGCGCCCTCGACGCCCTCCGAGCCGCCCGACACGAAGAACGACCGGTTGATGCTCTCCGGCGTGATCTCCGCCAGCTTCGTCGCAAGCTCGATCGCGCGCGGGTGCGAGTAGGTCCAGTTCGTGTAGTACGGCAGCTCCATCGCCTGCTCGAGCATCGCGCGGCCGATCTCCTCGCCATGCGAGTAGCCGATCTGCACGGTGAACAGCCCGCTCAGGAAGTCCATGTACTTGTTGCCGTTCGAGTCGAACAGGTGGATGCCGTCACCGCGCACCATCACCGGGTGCTTGTCCGGGTCGTAGCCCGCCATCTGGGTGAAGTGCAGCCACAGATGCTTGATGGCCTGCTCCTGCAGCTTCGCGGTGTCCATTGTCGCCATGGGTATCGCCTCCTGACCGCATAGTAAGGGACAGGACGGCGAGCCGTGATCTCCGGTCGATCGGCGGTATGCTGCCTCGGATTGCGAGCGCCGCACATGAGCGGCATGGAGGCCTTTCAATGGCGATCGATCAGGGAACCGGAACGAAGACCGCGGCACTGCAGGCCGAGCGTGAGCGCTGGGTGTCGGCATCGGTGGCGACGCAGCCGCTCTTCGTCGACCACGCGCATGGCGCGCGCATCACCGACGTCGAGGGGCGCGAGTACATCGACTTCGTCGGCGGCATCGGGTCGCTCAACTGCGGGCACACCCCGGCCGACGTCGTCGCGGCGGTGCAGGAGCAGGCCGCGCGCTACATGCATCAGATGTACTCCGTCGTCCAGTACGAGGGCTACATCGAGACGGTCAGGCGCATGGTCGCGTGTCACCCCGGCGACGGGCCGTTCAAGGGCCTGCTGCTC
>JBPCSK010000447.1:0-3828 GCA_051007275.1 Gaiellales bacterium
GGGGGCTCCCCCCTTTGCCACAGCCCCGCCGGCACGCCACTCCTGCTCCTGTCTCACAGGCAGAACGGCTAGGCCGGCTGGTCGACGGCGTCGAGGACGGCCGCGTCGACGAGTCCGAGCCGGAAGGCCCGGCTGACGGCCTCGGCCCGCGTGGTGCACCGTAGCCGACGGTAGATGCCCCGCAGATGGTTCTCGACGGTCGTCTCGGCGATCCACAGCCGCCGCCCGATCTCGCGCGAGGGCAGGCCGAGACAGAGCAGGTGCAGGATCTCGAGCTGGCGGTCGGTGAGGGCGACGGCGGCCTGGCGATCACCATCGAGGGCCAGTAGCACGACGAGCGCACCGCCATCTTGCGGTCGAGCGTCGAGAAGCAGGGGGACGCCGTTGAGCACGACCCGCCGCCGCACCGTGCGTCCCCCGATCGCCTCGCGCAGGACCGGTGCGAGCTGGGCGTGCTGGATGCCGAGATCGGTACCCTCGGCGAGGTCAACGGAGCCGGCCAGCGCGGTGCCGCCCGCGAGCTCGGTCACGAGCAGCGCATCGTCGACGGCGAAGGCAACGGCGGGAAGGGCGGCGAAGGTGTGGGGCAGGGTCTGCACGGGAGCGACGGTCGCGCAGCAGGCGCGTCCGTATCCCGTTTATCGCGCCGCGGTTGGCGCTGGCCGAGCGGGCGGGCGGATGTCGAGACGGATCGACCCGTCCTCGAGCGCCACGGCGTTCCACTCGCGCCAGCGGGGTGCGAGCTCTGCGAGCGCGTCGCCGCGCTCGTCGAGGCGTACCGCAGGCGCACCGCCTGGCTCCACGAGGTACCGATACCACGACAGATCCCACGCGATGGTGATCGCCGCGCCCGGGCGTCTTCCGCCGAATGCGACGACGCTGACGCGCGCCTGCCCGAGGCTCTTGGAGATGCCGGAGACAGTGCCGCGGTAGGGGCTGGCGTTGAAGGTCTCGACGCTGATCAGCATCGTCGTCGCACGCGCCAGCTCGTCGGAGGTGCCAAGACCGTGTGGCGCGCGGATTGGATCGTGGGGATCGATCTCCGGCGCGGCTCTTCGTCGCCGCAAGCGCGTGAGGACGCCATCGCGTTGGGGATCGACCGGCGGCGGGGCCGGACGCCCCTCCTCGACCCAGCCGTCGGCACGCGCCTCGGACGCGCAGAGGCGGCAGACCGTGCGCGAGCGTCCCTGGTGGTTGAAACGCAGCGGCTCCTCGCCTAGCAGGATCGTGCGCTCGCAGATGGCGCAGGCCAGCAGGCGGTCCGTGCTCGTCAGGCGGTCGTGGGTCGTGGACATGGAGGCGGAATGATACGGCCGTGTGGGCGTCAGCCGTCGGACTGCCCGTCGCCCCGCGGGTGCGCCTGCGCGTGCGCGCGCCGCAGGTGGGGCAGACCCAGATGGGTGTAGACCTCGGTCGTGGCCAGTGAGGCGTGGCCGAGCAGCTACTGGATCGCCCGCAGGTCGCCGCCGCCCTCCAGCATGTGGGTGGCGTAGGCATGGCGCAGCGCGTGTGGCCCATGCCCCTCGAGCCCGACGGCCTGCAGCCGTCGGTTGAGTGCACGGCGCACCCCGGAGGTGTCGAGGCGGTTGCCACGGGTCGAGAGCAGCAGGGCCGGTGGCGACTCAGGCGTCGCCAGCTCAGGGCGACCGCGCGCCAGCCAGGCGTTGACGGCGTCGGCTGCCGGCTCGCCGATCGGGATCAAGCGCGTCTTGCCGCCCTTGCCGACCACGCGCAGCGTGCGCCCGTCGAGGCTCGCGACGTCGAGCGCGCAGGCCTCGGCGGCGCGCAGCCCAGCCCCATAGAGCAGCTCGAGCAGCGCGCGATCGCGCGCTCCGAGCGGCGTGTCGGGCCAGGCGACGTCGAGCATGCGCGCCGTATCGCGCGCGGGAGGGACGACGGGGAGGCGGCGCTGTCGCTTGGGCCCGGGAATCTCCGAGGCGGGATCCCCGTCACCATCGCCGGCCAGGCGTCGGTGCAGTCCACGCACGGCGGAGAGACGGCGGGCGCGGGTCGTGGCGGCGAGCTCGCGCGCGGCGAGGTCGGCGGCGTAGGCGCGGACGTCGGACCGCGTGGCGTGGCGCGGATCGGAGCCGCGGATCGCGAGCCAGTCGGCGTAGTCGCGCAGATCGGAGCGGTAGGCGCGGAGCGTCTGCGGGCTGGCGCCACGCGCGCTGAGGGCGGCGAGATGCTGATCGATCGGATCGGCGACGGTCGTCACGTGCGCTCCTTCGCCGCGGGGCCCTGGTCTCTTGCCTCAGCGGCGCCGACGACGCAGACCGCCGGCCGCCAGGGAGGCCATCCACAGCGCAATCACCGCGGCGCCGATCGCCGGAATCCGCTGGCCGCCGTTCCAGGCCGCCCACGCCACCACCAGCAGGCCGAGGGCGAGCACGGCGAAGAGGATGCGCGTGGCCATGGCCGCACCCTGCCATGTGAGCGCGCTTTCGTCCAGCCCGCCAGCGAGGTGCGGCGTCGTAGACTTGGCGAATGCGTCGTCTCCGCGCCCTGCTGCTGATCGCCGCGTTCGCGGTGGTGCTCGTTGGGTCGTTGCCCGCTGGCGCGTCCACGCCGCACACGCGCGTGGTGGGCGGACAGGCGGCGGCCATGACCGACATGCCGTGGGTGGTGTACCTCGAGGCCGATCTCGGCGGGTCGAACGCATGGTCGTGCGGAGGCACCATCGTCGGCGTGCACTTCGTGCTCACAGCTGCGCATTGCGTCGTCGACAAGGGTCAGACGATCAAGCCGGGACAGATCAGCGGCGTCGCGGGACGGGCGGATCTGCGCACCAAGGACGGCACGGAGTTCGACGTCGTGCGCATCGCCGTCAACCCGGCCTACAACCGCTCGCGCGCCACCGAGGGCGGCCCCGGCGATGCCGCGCTCCTGTGGACGAGCGTCGATCTGCCGTATCCGGCACTGCCGCTGGCGTCGACGGCCGATGCGCCCTCCTACGCCGCGGGCGTCGTGGCCCGCATCGCCGGCTGGGGGCTCACCACCGCCGCCGGCGGGTCCACCGACGTGCTGATGACCGCGGCCGTGCCGATCGTGTCGGACGCCGAGTGCGCATCGAGCGACCAGGTCTCGATGGCCGAGGCGCAGTCGATGGTGTGCGCGGGCTTCGCTGCCGGCGGCATCGACACGTGCCAGGGTGACAGCGGGGGGCCACTCACGGTCCCGAACGCCGCCGGTGCGACGATCCTCGCGGGCGTGGTGTCGTGGGGCTACGAGTGCGCGGCGGCGGGACGCCCGGGGCTCTACACGCGCGCCGCCACGCTCACGAGCTGGATCACGCCGCTCCTGACGGGGGATGAGGCCGCGTGGAATGCGGCTTCGGATCAGTCGCCCCCGCGTGTGCGCATGCTGCGCGCTCGCATGGATGCCAAGTCCTACGTGAAGTTCTCCTACCGGGTTCTCGGAGAGACCGGGCCGACGCGCGAGCTCATCACGATTCGCCGCTCGCGCGCTGGCAGCGTGCTCAAGCGCCTCGCGACGAAGGCGACGGTCAATCCACCCGGCAGGCTGTCGTTCGTCTCGTGGCGCGTGCCCAACTCCCTGCCGTCTGGCGCATACCTGTGGTGTCTCACGTCCAAGGACGCGGCGGGCAATACGTCGTCGATCCAGTGCGCGCCGTTCACCGTCTGAGTCGGCGTTGGCGTGAGCACAGGCGCGTGGTAGGTTGCCTGTCATGGCTTCCCACTCCGTTGACCCCCAGCTGCTCGCGCAGGGCCGTGAGGACCTCACCGCCCTGTTTCGGATCTCCGAGATGCACGGCTACAACGAGGCGATCGACAATCACTACTCGCTCGCGCTCGACGGCCACGACGA
>JBPCSK010000448.1:0-1938 GCA_051007275.1 Gaiellales bacterium
CAGAAGCTCGACGACGCGCTCGACTGCGGGGCGACGCACGCCGTGCAGTGGCAGGGCGACTCCGAGTCCACGGCCGATGCCGTGCGCGCGATCGTCGGCAGCGGCGTGGACTGCGCCGTCGAGGCGACCGGGCGACCCGAGGTCGCCACGGCCGCGTTCCTCTCCACCCGCGCCCGCGGCGCCGCCGTCCTGATCGGCATCCCGCATGCCGACGCGGTCGTCACGCTCCCGGCGCTGTCGATCCCCCGCATGGAGCGCCGGGTGCTCGGGTCGATCTACGGCTCGTCGTATCCGCCGCAGGTATTCCCGCAGATCCTCGACCTGCACCGGCAGGGGCGCCTGCCGCTCGAGAAGCTGATCAGCCACCGGCTGCCGCTCGACGAGGTCAACGATGCGTTCGGCCTGATGGCCCAGGGCAGCGCGCGACGCGTGCTGCTCGATCTGCGCGGGTAGACTGCCCGGCGTGAAGATCGCCTCGCTCGAGCTGCGCCGGTACCGCCACCTGTGGGGGACGCCGGTGACGATGTCCTGGGATCCCTCGCCGCGCACGTACCAGGATGCCGAGGTCCTGATCGTCACGGCGGATGACGGCACCGTCGGCATCGGCGGCGGTGAAAATCTGCCCGACCTCAAGCTGCTGGAGCGACATCTGATCGGTCTCGACCCGCGGCGCCTCGACGTGATCCATCGCATCTGCGAGACCGTCGACTTCCACGGCAGCCGGCCGTGGATCGCCGAGACGGCCTGCGCGGATCTCGCCGCTCGTGCGGCAGGCGAGCCGCTCTGGCGCTTCCTCGGCGGCCGCAACGAGAGCCTGCTGGCCTACGCCTCGACGGGCGAGGTCGTCGATCCGATCGAGCGTGCCGAGCGCACGATGCATCTGCGCATGGCGGGGATCAAGGCGGTCAAGCTGCGCCTCCCGATCGGCGACTGGCGTCAGTCGGCGATCGTCGTCGAGAAGGTGCGCGAGGCGGTCGGCGCCGACATGGAGATCATGGTGGACGCCAACTACGGCTGGCGCATGGCAGGCGACGCGCGGCTGGGCTGGGATGTGGCCGAGGCGGTGCAGGCTGCGCGCGCCTTCGAGCGCATGGGCGTCTACTGGCTGGAGGAGCCGCTGCCCACGGGCGACGTCGCGGGCTATGCCGAGCTGCGGTCCAAGACGGCGCTGCGCATTGCGGGTGGCGAGATGGTCCGTCAGGCACATGAGGCACGCGATCTGCTGGTGCAGGGCGGGGTGGACGTCATCCAGCCCGATGCCGTGCTGTCGGGTGGCGTGACGGGGTCGCGTCGCATCGCCGACCTCGCCGCGCTGCTGGGTCGGCAGTGGACGCCGCACACGTGGACGAACGGGCTGGGCTTTCTCACCAACCTGCACGTCGCCCTGGCGTACTCCACCTGTCCCTTCGTGGAGCTGCCCTTTGATCCGCCAGGCTGGGGACCCGACCGGCGCGACTGGCTGCTGCCGCAGCCGCTGTTCGCGGCCGAGGACGGCACCGTGCGTCCGCCCGACGGCCCCGGGCTCGGGATTCCGACCGACCTCAGCTGGCTCGAGGCGTACCGCCAGGACTAGAGCGTCCAGGGGGCGATGTCGATCGCCGGGAGCTGAGCCAGGCCGCCGGGGCGCTGCAGCAGCTCGCGCAGCGCGGCAGGGCGGAAGGTCGGGGGGAGCTCAGCCACGGGTATCCACGCGGACTCGGCGAGGTACGCGTCGCCCGAGTGATCGGTGATCGCCGCTTCGCCGTCGATGATGGCCCCGCGCAGGATCACCTCCACGGCTCCGGCCTCCGGGCCGTCGACGATCAGGATGGCGCCGTCGGTCGTGACGGCGACGCCGACCTCCTCGTGCAGCTCGCGCACGGCCGCGTCGAGCAGCGTCTCACCGCTGTCGACGTTGCCACCGGGCAGGCACCAGAAGGGCTCCTGGTTGGGCTTGGC
>JBPCSK010000449.1:0-1441 GCA_051007275.1 Gaiellales bacterium
CCTACCTACTGGTGACAATTGGCACGCAGTTGCCGCGGATTTCCCGCAGCCACGGGGATCGCCGAGATGTTCGGATTTCGTGAGCGTCGACGAACGCCCCCGGAAATGACGAGGGGCCGGACCGCCCGCAGGCGATCCGGCCCCTCGACGTCGTTCTGCTAGCGACCGGCGAACGCGTCGACCAGCGACTCCTCGAGGATCGCAAAGCCCTCGTCGAGATCCTGCTGCGTGGCGACGAGCGGCACGAGCACGCGGATCGCGTTGCCGTAGAGGCCCGAACCCATCAGGATCAGGCCGCGATCGCGGGCCAGCGCCACGATGCGCCCGACCTCCTCGGCGGCCGGCTCCTTCGTGGCGGGATCCTTGACGAGCTCGATCGCGAGCATCGCGCCCAGCCCACGCACCTCGCCGACGCACGCGTGCCGCGATGCGATCGCGTCGAGACGGGCGCGCAGATCGTCACCGAAGGCCGCGGCGTGCGCCTGGAAGTCGGCATCGAGCACCTGGTCCAGCGCCACGATCGCAGCGGCACACGAGACGGGGTTGCCGCCGAACGTGCCACCGAGGCCACCCTGATGCACCGCGTCGAGCAGATCGGCGCGGCCGGTCACGCCGGAGATCGGCAGGCCACCGCCCATCGACTTGGCCCAGGTCGCGAGATCCGGCGAGACGCCGTGATGCTCGATCGCCGACGGCGTGCCCGTGCGGCCCATGCCGGCCTGCACCTCGTCGGAGATGTAGAGGATGCCGTGCTCCTGGCAGATCGCGTGAACGCCCTGGATGAAGGCCGTGGGCATCGGCAGGAAGCCGCCCTCGCCCTGCACCGGCTCGAGGATCACCGCGGCGACCTCGGACGGATCGATCTGGCTCTTGAGCACCTTGCGGAAGCCTTCCAGCGCCAGCTCGGTGGTGATGCCGCGAAACGGATACGGAGCGGGAGACCGGTAGATCTCCGGCGCGAACGGGCCCATGCCCTTCTTGTACGGCATCGGCTTGGACGTCAGCGACATGCCGACGAGCGTGCGGCCGTGGAAGCCCTGATCGAAGCAGATGATGGCGTTGCGCTTGGTGGCGTAGCGGGCGATCTTGATGGCGTTCTCGACCGCCTCGGCGCCGGAATTGAGCAGCAGGCCCTTGAACGGACCGTCGCCGGGATGGCAGGCGACCATGCGCCTGACCGTCTCGATGTACCCCTCGTACTGGACGACGGAGTACATCTGGTGCATGTAGCGCGCGGCCTGCTCCTGCACCGCCGCCACGATGTCGTCCGGGGTGTGGCCGCAGTTGAGCGAGCCGATGCCGCCGACGAAGTCGATGTACTCGCGCCCCTCGACGTCGGTGATGCGCGCGCCGTGCGCGTGGTCGACGAAGATCGGCTGCGTGGCGACGGATGCCGACACCCAGCGCTCCCGCTCGGCCTGCAGCTGCGCGGTCTTCGCTC
>JBPCSK010000450.1:0-1865 GCA_051007275.1 Gaiellales bacterium
GTGCTGAAGACGTCGCAGTGGAAGCGGCCGACGTTCTCCTCGCGCAGGTCGGTCCCGACCAGTCGCACCCGGCGCTCGCCGTTCTGCTTCAGCGCGCGCAGCAGCGCGGCCGAGCCGGGCGAGCCGACGGCCGTCACGACGATGGTCAGCGGCTCGGTGCTCACAGGTCGAGGTTGTCCTCGCGGAGGTGCTCGAGGCGCCGTGCTCGGTCGCGGTCGAGGAACGCCTCGGCGGTCGCGGCCATGCCGGTCGTGCCGCCCATCCAGAGCACCGGGTGGATCAGCAGCTGCAGCCAGGGGAAGCGCGCCGCGGCGAGCTCCTCGACCGGATCGCCCCGGCGCCACGACTGGTTCGAGTCGGAGCGGTACGTCCACTCGAAGCCGCCGGTGAAGCGCGGCTCCATCACGTTGACCCAGCCCGGCACGGCGCCGTCCATGTACTGCGGCTCGGGGTTGTGCCAGGCCATCACGCGGTCGAAGCCGGGATCGATCACGGGGTCGACGTGCGGGTGCAGCGCGTGGTGGCCCACCCAGTGGCCGAGCTCGCGCAGGCGCGCAACCGCGGCGAGGCCGGCGGGCGACGCGAGGTTGTAGAAGATGCTGCGCGTCATCAGCAGGTACGTCGCCTTGATCCCGTGCGCGTGCTCCAGCTCGGCCATCGCGACGGCGTCCTCGAGCGAGAGATCGATGTCGTGGCGCAGGAACAGCATCTGCTCCGCCGGCTGCTCCACGTCAAAGGTGCGCAGGCGATAGCGGCCGGCCTTGATCGCCTCGAGCAGCTCGACGTAGCGGGCGGGAGAGAACTCGCTCACGCGCGTCCCACCCGCTCGCGGGCCACCTGCTCGGTCCACGCTGCCATGGCTGCCTCGGGCTCCATCGGCTCGATGATGACGTGCAGAGCGGCGAGCGCGTCGGCGGTGCGCTCGTCGAGCTCGGCGTCGGAGGTGGCGGTCATCAGCAGCACGCCGAGCCGACCGGATGCGGACCACAGCGGCGGTGCGATCTGCCCAGCGTGGTGGAAGAACCCGACGTCGTGGACGCCGGGCAGCGTGCGCACGTTGCCCTCGTCGGCCTGCACGATGCGGCCCGGCGCCGCGGGGATCACGAACCGCGAGTGGCCGAACGGCTCGGCCATCGGTCGCGGGGCGAGCTTGGTGACTTCGAGATGGCCGAGTGCGGCGTCGAGCACCGTATCCATCAGGTCGACGCCGACGACGAGCTGGGCCTGCTGTGCATCGCTGCCACCGCCGAGGCGCGCGCCGCACTCGATCATCCGTGGGCCGCTGTCACCGAAGCGCACCTGCGCGTACACGGGCGCGGCGTCGATGCCGATCGCCAGCGCCGCCTGGCGGACGACGTCGATGATCGCAGCGACGTCCTCGTCGGCGCGGCCGCAGGGATAGCGGTGCGCGACGCAGATGCCGACGGCCGGCTCGGGCGCCAGGTCGCGCAGCGTGACGGTGACGGGATGGAAGACGCCGCCGAGGACGAAGGCGTTGACGGTGTACTCGCGGCCCGACAGGTGCTCCTCGACGATCAGCTCGCCCGAGCGCGACTCACGGCTCGCATGCTCGAAGGCTGCGGCAACGTCGGCGCGCGACTGCACATCGCTGACGCCGCGCTGGGCAGCGCCGTCTGTTGGCTTGATGATGACGCGCGGACCGAGCGTGTCGTAGGCCGCCAGCGCATCGTCGAGCGTGCGCGCGGCCGCGAAGCCCGCCGAGGGTACGCCGTGGTCGCGGTACAGCCCACGCTGCACGACCTTATCCGTGGCGGCCAGTGCGGCGGAGACGGGCAGTCCCGGCAGGCCGAGCGCCTCGGCCAGGCGCGCACCCGGCACGACCGCCTGCTCCGAGCCCATGGAGC
>JBPCSK010000451.1:0-8944 GCA_051007275.1 Gaiellales bacterium
ACCCATCACGTACCGCCCCGCCTACGCTGCGCGCATGCGCCTCAACGTCCATCACCTCGGCGACCCGAGCGGCCGTCCCCTGCTTGCCATCCACGGCGTCTCCGGCCACGGCCTCCGCTACCGCGACTTCGTCGAGCTCGCCGCGCCCGACCGCGACGTCATCTCGGTCGACCTGCGCGGCCACGGTCGTTCGGGCTGGGAGCCGCCGTGGGACGTGATCACCCACCTCGACGACATCCTCGAGACGCTCGAGGCCGAGGGCATCGACGAGTCGATCGACGTGATGGGTCACTCGTTCGGCGGTCTACTTGCGCTGTCGCTCGTGACGCTCGCGCCCGACCTGGTCCAGCGCGCCGTGCTGATCGACCCCGCGATCGCGCTGCCGGTCGACTACTGCGTGGACCGCGCGAATGAGGTCATCGAGTTTGCCGGGTGGGCGTCGCCGGAGGAGGCGATCGAGGCGCGCAAGCGCACCGTGGCCGAAAGCGCCCACCGCTTCGTCCCCGGCGAGATCGCAGAGCATGTCGAGCAGGGACCCGATGGCCGCTGGCGCGCGCGCTTCTCGCGCCCCGCCGCGATCACCGCGTGGAGCGAGATGGCGCACGCCGCGCCGCTGCCGGAGGAGCCCCGCCCCGTCCTGATCCTGCGCGCGGCGCGCGACATGTACGTGACCCCGGCACTCATCGACCCGCTGCGCGCGGCGCTCGGCGACGAGGTCGAGGTCGTCGACATCGACGCCGCGCACATGATCTACTGTGAGCAGCCCGAGGCCGCCGCGGCGGAGATCCGCCGATTCCTCAGCTGACGCTGTCGCGGTCGGCCAGCACCTCGTCGAGCAGCCAGTTGGCCGTCTCGCCCTCGAGATGGATCGCATCCATGTCGGCGGCATCCTGCGGACGCTGAAGCCGCAGCCAGTCACGGCCGCCACGGCCTGAGGCGATCAGGCCGGCGAGGAAGAAGCCCTCGCCGCGCAGCATGTCGAGCGCCGTGGGGTTCGGGCACGAGAGATCGAGATCTGCGTAGAGCGTGCCCGACTGGCGCGCCTCCTCCGACCAGAGCATGCGCTCCACGCGCCCGCTGTCGACCTCGCCCGAGATGTGAATGAGCGCGACATCGCCTTCCGCGTAGTACGTGAGCTGGTCGGTCAGCTCGAGGGGCGCGGGACCGCGCGGCGCCACGATGGCGAACCCCGCCTCGGTGGCGATCCGCTTGATCGCCTTCGCGTACCGCTCAGGCGCCGCGCCGCTGATCGTCGGCTGCGTCGCGAGCGGGAGCACGGAGTTGAGCAGCGCACCACGGCCCGCTGGGGTCGCACCGGAGCCACCCTGCGCCTGCGCCATCGCGGCGGGGGCGGCACCGATCAGGAGCGCCGTCGGCCTGTACCCGCTCTTGAACTCGGAGCGCTGGCTGTAGACGTGCGCGGTCGTGGCCTGGCCGAACAGCGCAGGCAGGCCGATGCGCCGCGCCCGCTCGACCGTGACATCGAACATGCGGTCGAAGAGCCCAAGGCCGCGCCACTCGTGCGCGATCACCGCGACGCCCGACTCGGCGGCCTCGCCCGGTGCCGCGCACAGCAGCGCGTGATGCCCGATGAGCTCGTCACCGGCGCACGCCACGGTGCTCGAGACGTGCCCGTTGCGCATCGCCTCCTCGATCCAGACCGGCCGATAGAAGTCGCCGTGGACGTAGCCGAGCCCGTAGCCGCGATACAGGAGCTGCGCGATTGCCGTGGCGTCGTCGACGGTGGCATCGCGGATCACGATGTCATCCACGGCGCCTGAACGGACGCGCTCCTCGTCTGCCGCGCCGTCGATGACCGGCGCGATGGCGATTCCGTGGCGCATCGGCACGCGCAGGACGAGGCGCTTGCCCTCACCGGCCAGATTGAGCAGGCGCGTGTCGGGATCGATCGCGGTCGCGTCCTCGAGCCCGGTCGGAAGCGGCCCGTGCGAGCCGCCGGCCATGCGAAACGGGCGTCCCCAGTCGTGCACGACGACCTGGACTCCCGTCGATTAGAGCTCGAGGCTCAGCTCGACGTCGCCCTTGCCGCGTCCCTCGTAGGACTGCTCGACGCTGAACGCCACGAGGCAACGCACCGCCTGCTGCAGGTGGGCGGCGTCAACCTCGGCGATGCTCGCCTCTTCGGCGAAGCGCGCGGCAACGGCATCGGCCATCGCCAGCGCGCTGGGCGAGGCCGGAATGGTGAGCGTGACACGTCCGAGCACCCGAGAACTCTAGACGCGCGCGTCTACCCGCAGCTGATCTGGCGCTTGGCGAGCTGGCAGCGCGCGAACTCGTTGCCGTTTGGGTTGCGCTGCGAGAGCGTCCACTCCCCCGCGTTCGCACCCGGGGTCGCCAGGACCCAGCCGAATCGGAGGTCGCTCCATGTCGACGTCGCATTGCCCGGCAGCGTCGCTCCCGGCAGCATCGAGGTGCCGTCCTGGTTGCGCAGTGGACCGACGGCGGGAGTCTCGAAGCCCGTGAACGTCTCAAGCAGCACGCCGCTATTGCCGACCACGAGCTGTCCCGGCATGCCCGGCAGCTGGTTGGCCTGCGCCACGTGGATGTGGCTGCTGACGATCATCGAGAAGGGATCGAGATGCGGTAGAGCCGCCGCCGTCTGGTCGGCCGCGATCCACGACCAATATGCGTCGCCGCCGCCCTCGGGATACCACTGCGTGATGCCGAAGATCGGGCGATGCGTGATGAGCCACGACTCGCGACCAGGAGCCGGCTTCGACTGAGCGGCGGCCGCAGCGTAGAGCGGCTCTTCATGGCTCATCCACGAAGACACCTGCCCGTCATCGCCATACGCCGAGTCGACCACCGCGATGTGCAGCGACCGGCCGTTGCCGAGCGGGAAGTCCCGCGTCCACGTCTTGGAGACCGCATCGGGCACCTCGCCCTTCGCATTCGGCTCGCAGTGCCGCGCCGACCGCGGGTTCGGGTCGAAGAACAGGTACCAGCCGTTGCCACCGCGGAAGCAGGCCTCGTGATTGCCGCGCGTCATGACGATCGGCGCGACGGAGAACAGTGGCGAGAACGGCACGATCGCGTCGGCGAGCCAGCTGTAGTCCGTGTCCTTGAAGCTCTCGCCAGGCACGGGAGCAGGCGTGCCGCCGCAGCGAGCAGTCATGTCCGACGGACACGCCAGCTCACGGTAGAAGTAATCGCCGATGTGCATGATCACGTCGGGGTTGGCGCGGGCAATCGAGGATGTCACGCGCGCCAGGGGCCACTTCGCCGTCGACGAGCAGACCTGCGTCGGGTCGTTCTTCTTGAGCCGACAGCCCGTATCACCGAGCAGCGCGATGCGCGTGATCGTGGCGGGCAGCGCAGCGGGAATCGTGGTCGCGCCGACGGACGCACGCACGGCGTGCGCCGGGAGCCCCGCCTGGCAGACGAAGAGCGAGGCGAACGCCGACCCGGTACGGGGCGACGGACGGCGGGCCGTCATCGCAATCAGCCGATCGTCGCGGACGCCGTCGATCTCGGTGGTGACCGAGAGCGCCGGGCAGCGGGCGCCGGTGGGCAGAATCGCCCGGGCCTGCAGTCCCGAGGCCGCGGTTGAGGTCGGCACCACGAGCGTGAACGCCGTTAGCGGATTTGATGCACCCGCGGCGGGGACGATGATGAGCGTCGCGAGCAGCAACGCGACGAGAGCTGTGAGACGACGCATAGCGGGCATCCTACCTGCCCGAGTATTCGATCCCCAGCGTCCACGACAGACGGGCCGCGGCCCGCGCCAATGCGCCACGGGCTGGGCGCCCCTCCCAGTGCATTGCGAGGATGCGCAGCTCGCCCGCCTTGCGGTCGGCCTTCACGTCGGCGCGCCCGACGATGCGGTCGCCGTGCAGCAGCGGCAGCACGTAGTAGCCCCACCGCCGCTTGTCCTGCGGCACGTAGATCTCGAGCGCGTGGCGGAAGCCAAACAGGCGGTCGGTCTCCTCGCGATCCCAGATGAGGTTGTCGAACGGGCACAGGAGCACCGACGCGGTCGGGCGCGCCGGGAGCGCAGCGAGCGAGGCGGGCTCGACCAGCGCGATGTGCTCCCCCACCGCGACGCGCTGCAGGAGCCCCGCTGCGACCAGGTCGGTCACGGCGAGCGCTACGTCCTTGGCGCGGCCGCGCAGGCGGTAGTAGTCGGTGACGCGACTCTGCGTGATGACGCCGCGCGCCCGGACCGAGCGCAGGATGCAGTGCCGAAGGATGGTCACGTCGTCGGTGATCGGCTCGAGCTGCGCCGGCGTGTAGAGGCGCTCGGGCAGGTCGTAGACGCGGGTGAAGCCCCGACGCTCACGCACGGCGAGCTGACCGATCGCGAACAGGGACTCGATCACCTGCTTGGCCGCCGACCACTCCCACCAGCCCGGCGTGCCGGCGCCGCCGAAGTCGGCCGCCGTGATCGGCCCATCCTGAACCCGCGCCATCACCTCACGCGCCAGCGCGGGATGCTCCTGCAGCACCGGCCCCCACCAGCGGTGCTCGGTCGCTGCGAGCATGGCAGCACGGAACCACGGCAGCTCGTCGGCGGGGATGAAGCACGCCTCGTGCGCCCAGACCTCGGCGATCCTCCCGTCACGGCGCAGGCCGTTGAGCGTGCCGGCGGGGATCTTCCCCACGCGACTCGCGAGCGTGAGGCGGTGCGCTCGTGCGACGGTCATCACCGAGTCGATCTGCACGCAGCCGAGCTGATCGATGCAGGCGTGGACATCCTCGGGCGTGGCGACCCGGTTGCGTGCCGCGAAGCCCTGTCGCGCCACCGAGATCGCGCGCGCCTCGGCTGGCGAGAGCCGCTCCACGATAGTGCCGGAAGTGGCGGCGACCGACGTGGATCATCGCCGCACCCGCCGCGTCGACCGCGGCCGTCACCTCGTCGTCACGTTTGGCGCCGCCCGGCTGGATGATCGCGGTGATCCCGGCCGCCAGAGCCAGCTCTGCACCGTCGGGGAACGGGAAGAACGCATCGGAGGCGAGCACCGCGCCGGCGCGCCGCTCCACCGGCGTCTTCTCGACGGCGATGCGAACGGAATCGACGCGGCTCATCTGCCCCGCGCCGATGCCCAGCGTGGCGCCATCGCGCGCGATCACGATCGCATTCGACGAGACGTGGCGAACGATGCGCCAGGCGAAGAGCAGGTCCCCCCACTCCCGGGTATCGGGCTGCGTCGTCGTGACGACTCTCATGGCGGCGCGCGGCTCGTCTGTGTCGTCGGGATCCTGCACGAGCATGGCGCCGGGCACCGGGCGGAGGTGGCGCAGCGGTGGCCGCGTGGCGGGGTCGGTGTCCTCGAGCAGGCGCGTGTTGGCCTTCACCGACAGCGCCTCCAGCGCCCCCGCCTCGTAGCCCGGGGCGATCAGCACCTCGAGGAACTGCTCGGCGAGGCGCGCGCCGAGCTCGGCCGTGATCGGGCGGTTGATGGCGATCACGCCACCGAAGGCGCTCACCGGATCGCCCGCGAGTGCGCGCTCGTAGGCCTCGGCCGCGTCCCGGCCGATCGCCGCGCCGCACGGATTCTGGTGCTTGATGATCGCGCACGCGGGCTCGTCGAACTCGTTCGCGATCGCATGCGCGGCCGCGAGGTCGGCGAGGTTGTTGTACGAGAGCTCCTTGCCGCCGTGCTGGACGACGCCCGTCAGGAGATGTCGCGGCTGCGTGCGGTCGACGTAATAGCCAGCGGCCTGATGCGGGTTCTCGCCGTAGGGCAGCTCGCGCTCGCGGTGGAGATCCATGAGGATCTCGTCGGGCAGCGTGACGCCGCCCATGAACCACGATGCGATCGCAGCGTCGTAGCCGGCGGTCATGGTGAAGGCCTCAGCCGCGAGGCGCCGCCGCGTCTCGAGCGACAGCTCGCCGCCGCGCTCCTGGAGCTCGGCGATCACCTCGGGGTAGCGGCTCGGCGACGTGACCACGCCGACGGCGGCGTGGTTCTTGGCCGCGGCGCGCACCATCGCCGGTCCGCCGACGTCGATCTTCTCGATCGCCTCGGCGTCGGTGATGCCGGCCTTGGCGATCGTCTCGCGGAACGGATAGAGGTTCACGACCACGAGGCCGATCTCGCGGATACCGAACTCGGCGATGCGCTCGAGGTCCTCCGGCACGTCGCGGCGGGCGAGGATACCGCCGTGGATGCCGGGGTGCAGCGTCTTCACGCGCCCGCCGAGCATCTCCGGCGCACCCGTCACCTCGTCGACGGCGAGCCACGGAATGCCGGCCGCCTCGATCTTCGCACCCGTGCCGCTCGAGGCCACGATCTCGATGTCGAGCGCGTGCAGCGCGCGGGCCAGGTCTTCGAGGCCGGTGGCGTCGGACACGCTGACCAGCGCGCGGTGGATGCGGCTCATGCGGCGCTCCTGTCGGGCTCGGGAATGTCGTCGGCGGCGAGCCGACGCACGACGTCGGGCAGCAGTCGGTGCTCGACCGCCTGGATGCGCTCGTGCAGCGAAGCCGGCGTGTCGCCGTCGCGGACGGGGACGGATTCCTGCGCGATCACCGGCCCCGTGTCGAGGCCGGTGTCGACGACGTGGACGGTCACGCCCGTCTCCGCCACCCCCGCCTCGAGCGCCTGCTCCCACGATCGCAGCCCAGGGAATGCGGGTAGCAGCGACGGGTGCACGTTGATCACCGGCAGGCGGTCGACCACCTCGGCCGTGAGGATCTCCATGAAGCCCGCCAGCACGACCAGCTCGACACGACGTTCCAGCAGCCACGCGACGAGCGCGCGGTCACGCTCGGTCCAATCGTCCCCGCGCGGGAAGACCGCGGTCTCGAGCTCCTCCTCGCGCGCGCGGCTGAGCGCGATCGCGTCGGCCCGATTCGATGCGACTCCGACGATCGCAACGGTCGGATCGAGGCGCTCCATCAGCGCGACGAGATTCGAGCCGCGGCCCGAAACCAGCACGGCGATGCGCAGGGGATCGTCAGCCGTCGCCGGGCGGATCATGCGGTGTAGCGCACGCCCGAGCCGGACTCGATCTCGCCGATCACCCAGGCGTCGCGGCCCGCGGTCTCGAGCGCGCCGAGCGCGGCGAGCTCCTCGGACGGATCGACGACGGCGATCATGCCGATGCCGATGTTGAAGACCCGGCGCAGCTCGGCCTCCTCGACGCCCTGGTCGGCCAGCCACTGCACCACGGCAGGACGCGGCCACGCAGCCGGGTCGATCACCATGCCACAGCCGTCGGGAATAACGCGCGGGGCGTTGCCCTCGATGCCGCCGCCCGTAATGTGCGCGAGCGCCTTCACGTCGACGGCCGCGCGCAGCTGGCGCAGATCCTCGGCGTAGATGGCGGTCGGCGCGAGCAGCTCGGCCGGGGCGATGGAGAGTCCGCCCGCACGTTCGACCACGCGACGCACGAGCGAGAAGCCGTTGGAGTGCAGGCCCGAGGACGCGATGCCGATCACCTTGTCGCCGGCCGCGACGCGCGTGCCGTCGATCAGGCGATCGCGCTCGACGATGCCGAGCGCAAAACCCGCGACGTCGAGGCTCTCGGCATCCATCACGCCGGGATGCTCGGCTGTCTCGCCACCGAGCAGCGCGGCCCCCGACTGGCGGCAGCCGTCGGCGATGCCCTCCACGAGCGTGGCAACGACATCGGGATCGAGCACGCCGACCGAGACGTAGTCGAGGAAGAGGATCGGCTCGGCGCCGACGCAGAGGATGTCGTTCACGCACATCGCCACGCAGTCGATGCCGGCCGCGTGCAGCGAACCCGCCTCGCGGTGCAGCTCGAGCTTCGTGCCGACGCCATCGGTGCCCGCCACGAGGACGGGGTCGGAGTAGCCGAGGCCGCCGAGGGCGAGCAGGCCCGCAAAGCCGCCGTGCGCGTCGATCACGCCCGGGCGGCTCGTGGAGCGCACCGCGCCCTTGAGGCGCTCGACGACGGCATCGGCGGCGTCGAGCGAGACGCCTGCGGCGGCGTAGGTGAGCTCGTCGCTCATGCCTGCGCCACCGGCAGCTGCGTGGCCTCGAAGCGCTCCTTATCTGCGGCAGCGGGCACGACCGTGGGATAGACGCCCGTCAGGCAGGCGCGGCAGTAGCGGTCGTCGCCGTGCCCGGTCGCGGCCTCGAGCCCATCCAGCGACAGGTACGCGAGCGAGTCGGCCCCGAGGTGCCGGCGGATCTCCTCCACCGACTGGCTGGCGGCGATCATCTGGTCCTTCGTGGCCATGTCGATCCCGTAGAAGCACGGCGAGATCACGGGCGGCGAGGAGATGCGCAGGTGCACCTCGGTCGCGCCGGCACCGCGGAGCATCTCGACGATCTTGCGCGTGGTCGTGCCGCGGACGATCGAGTCGTCGACGACGATCACGCGCTGGCCGGCGAGGACGTCGGGCATGGGATTGAACTTCAGCTTGATGCCGTTCTCGCGCATCGCCTGATCGGGCTGGATGAAGGTGCGGCCGACGTAGCGGTTCTTGACGAGACCGTCGACGTACGGGATGCCGCTCCTGCGCGCGAAGCCCTGTGCGGCGGGCGCACCCGAGTCGGGCACCGGGATGACGATGTCGGCTTCGACCGGCGACTCGTCCGCGAGGATCTCCCCCATGCGCTCGCGCGTGCGGTGCAGGTGCAGACCGTCGAGCTGCGAGTCGGGCCGGGCGAAGTAGATGAACTCGAACACGCAGAGCGCGGGATGGTGCGGCTCGGCCGGCATGATGCTCTCCACGCCGTCGTCGGTGAGGATCACGATCTCGCCCGGCTGGATATCGCGGACGAACGTGGCGCCGACGATGTCGAGCGCGCACGTCTCCGAGGCGAGGACGGGATGCCCGTCGAGGTCTCCGAGCACGAGCGGGCGGATGCCGTCGGGGTCGCGGAAGCCGATGAGCTGCTCCTCGTCCATGACGATCGCGGCGAAGGCGCCGACGATGCGGCTCATGGCCTCCTTGACGCCATCCACGAGCGGGCCTTCGTGCTCGCAGATCAGCGCGGCGATGACC
>JBPCSK010000452.1:0-4484 GCA_051007275.1 Gaiellales bacterium
CGCTCGAGCGGGAGCATCCCCGCACCCGCGGCCAGGAGCGCCGCAATCACCCACGTCGACGGATCGGCGAAGAAGTTGTCGTAGAACAGCGCGTGGGCGAGGATCGTCGCGAACAGCGCGGCGAGGATGATGTGCGTGGGACGGTCGGCGTCGGGGCGGCGGTGGCGGATCGCCCACAGCACGCTCAGCAGCACGGCCAGGAGCGCGAGCGCGCCGACGATGCCGAGCTCGGCGGCCGTGCCGGCGACGACGTTGTGCGGTGCCGCCTTTCGCTTGTCCGTGGCGGTCGCGAAGGCGCCGAGGCCGCTGCCCTGGATCGGGTGCGCCTCGAACAGGTCGATCGAGCGCTGCACGAGACCGAGGCGCGCGCTCGAGGCCTTCTGGGCGGGCTCGTGCAGGAGGTGGCGCCCCTGCGGGGTGGCGAGCGCGCCGACAGCGACGATCAGGATGATCGCGCCGATCGCGATCACGGCCTTCCATCGCCACACGACGCAGGCGATCACGAGGATGCCGATGCACAGCGCCACGAGCGACGACTGCGAGTAGGACGTGGCGAGGCCGAGGAAGATCGGAATCGCCGCGACGGCCGGCAGGAGCAGCAGCTTGCGGGGCTTCGCGAGCGCGAGCAGGCCGACGATCGCGACGAGCGCCAGCGCCTCGACGCGACCGAACAGGCTCGGGTCGAACAGCAGCGAGTTGGTGCGGAAGTAGCCGCCGTACGCGTTGGTGCGCATCAGCTTCTCGTTCCAGAAGATGTCGTGGGTGTGCCACTGCCAGATCGCGACGAGCGCGAGGACGGTGGCTGCGCCGATCAGGAGCCACGGCAGCACCTTCGTCAGCGGTGGCAGCGGCAGGAGCGTGCCCGTGAGCGCGGCGAGCAGGCCAAGGGGCAGGGTGAAGGCGACGACCGCGTACGCCGTGGCGTCGCGGTCGGCGGTCCAGGCCAGGCTGGCCGCGGCGATCACGACGTAGGCGGCGAACGCGTAGCCGACGTAGCCGAGCCGATTGGGCGCGGCGGTGCCGCGCAGCGAGCGCAGCACGAGCGCGAGCGTGCCAGCGGCCAGCACCAGATAGAGCGGCAGCAGGTGATCCGTGGGACTCGGGGGATTGCGCAGCGGGATGCGCAGGCCGATTACCAGCGCGATCGGTGGCACCAGCCACGGGTAGCGCATGAACACGAGCGTCAGCACCGCCAGCGCGACGACGCCGGCGACGACGCCGACGCCGAGCAGCGCGGGCCGATCGAGCAGCGTGTGCGCCTGCGAGGTCCGCGACAGGACGAGCGGCACGCCGCCGGCCCCGGCGAGGACCGCGCCGAGCACGCGCAGCGGCATCGCGCTCGTGCAGAGGAGCACCGCCACGCCCAATGCCGCGACGACGCCTGCAATCGGAATCAGGATCCCATCCACCCGGGACCAATCATCGCAGACGGCCGTCAGTCGGTGGTCGCTGGCGCCTCGCGGCGCGACACGATGAGCAGCCAGCCGAAGCCGCCCGCGAGGGCGATCGCGGCCGAACCGACGGCCACGTGCAGGAGCGTCAGGTACCACGGCAGCTGCGTGCGCCACTGCCACTCGCCGATGACCACCTGCGCGGTGATGGCGAGCACCAGCGCCCACGCGATCGTGGTCACGGGTTTCGGCGCACGCACCACGCGGGACAGCACGATCAGGAGGACCGCGATGAAGACGATGAAGCTCGCAGCCACGCGCACGTGCACGTAGACGGCGTCGAGCAGGTTCCAGAGCCGCGGCACGTTGTCGCTGCCGGGGTGGGTGCCCGACATCGTGGCGACGCCGCCCGAGATGATCGTCGCCCATGCCCAGAGCGCCGCGAGCACGCCCGTCCACGGCAGCCATCCGGCCGGACGAGGCGACCAGCCGCCGGTCAGGCCGAACGTCTCGAGGACGATCACGACGCTGATCAGCAGCACGACGATGGCCAGCAGGAAGTGGCTCATCACCGCGATCGGATGCAGGTTCACCAGCACCGTGATGCCGCCGAGCGGGCCCTGCGCGAACGTGAGGATGCCGATCCACAGCGCCCCCCGCCAGAGCCAGCGGCTCGACCTGCGGACGCTGCGATACGCGGTGATCGCGAACAGCACGGCGATGATGATCACGATCAGCGCCAGCACGCGATTCGTGAACTCGATCAGCGTGTTGAACTGGAAGGCGGGCGTGGGGCGGCCGTTGCAGAGCGGCCAGTCGGGGCAGCCGAGCCCCGAGTTCGTGACGCGCACCAATGCGCCCGAGACGATGTTCACGTACAGCGCGATCAGCGCGACGACGGCCAGCGGGCGGAAGGCGCCGGGGCCGGTGAGGCGGGACAGGAACTCGCGCACCCCCGCAGTATCGCCGAGGTCGTTGGAATGCGGGGGGAGCCCGCTGCGTTGGAGAGGACATGCAGGCAGTTGCCGCCATCACCGGCCCCTCGGGCCCGACCACCGCCGGGTGGTACGCTCGGAACGTGGCCGACGAGACCGCTCAGACCGCCGATGCCTCGGTGACCGATCCGGCGCGCCTCGTGTTCGACGAGCAGGCGCTCGCGCTCGCCGATGACGACTGGCGCGTGGCACGCCGCCTGACGCGCGACCCGCAGGCAGCCGAGGATCTCATGCAGGAGGCGTACACCCGCGCGTTCCGCTCGTGGAAGCAGTACGAGCCGGGGACGAACCTGCGCGCCTGGCTGCTGCGGATCGTGCACAACCTCGCGATCGACAACGCCCGCAAGCAGCAGCGCCAGCCCGAGCAGCTCGGCCTCGAGGCCGACGACTACTACCTGTACGACCGTCTCAACGGTCCGGCCGCCCCCGACGTCGATCGGCTGATCGAGCGCCTGTCGCCCGGTCCGGTGCTCGATGCGCTCGGCGAGCTCGCGCTGCCGTTCCGCGAGGTCGTCGTCCTCGTCGACCTCGGCGACCTCTCCTACCAGGAGGCCGCCGATGTCCTCGAGATCCCCGTCGGCACCGTCATGAGCCGCCTGCACCGCGGCCGGCGCGTCCTCAAGAAGGCCCTCGCCGACCACACCGATCCGGAGGCCGCATGAGCACCCACGTCCGCTCCGAGGCCTGCCTCCACGCGCAGCGCTGCGTGCAGGAGTACGTCGACGGCACGCTCGTCGCCGAGGAGATCACCGTGGTCGAGGCGCACCTCGCGGCGTGTCCATGCTGCGCCAAGTGCTACGGCCTCGAGGCCGGCGTGCGCGACGTCATGCGCAAGGCGTGCGACGAGCCGTGCCCCGACGCGCTGCGCGCCGAGCTCCGTCGCATCTGCGACGACTGCGACTGCGAGTAATCTCCGCCCGACCGTCAACTGACGGCCGACACCCCGGAGGACTCGCATGACCTGGACGCCCAAGACCGCCCCCGATGCTGTGAAGACCGTCGGCGTGATCGGGACGGGCGTGATCGGCGGCGGGTGGGCCGCGAAGTTCCTCGCGCAGGGGTACGACGTGATCGCGTGGGATCCCGCGCCCGATGCCGCCGAGAAGCTACAGCGCCTGCACGACATCGCGTGGCCGGCGCTCACGGAGCTCGGGCTCGAGCCCGGCGCGTCGCGCGATCGCCTGCGCATGGTGGAGACGCTCGAGGAGCTCTGCGCCGAGGCCGACGTCATCCAGGAGAGCTGCCCCGAGGTGCTCGACCTCAAGATCGACATGGTCGCTCGCCTCGATGCCGCGGCGCCCGTCGGCGTGCCGATCCTGTCGAGCACGTCCGGCTATCGCATGACCGACATGGCGGGCGGCGCTGCGCATCCCGAGCGCCTCGTCGTCGGGCATCCGTTCAACCCGCCGTACCTCGTCCCGCTGGTCGAGGTCGTCGGCGGCGAGCTGACGGATCCCGCCGTCGTGGACTGGTCGCTCGACTTCTACACGCGCGCCGGCAAGAAGGCGCTGCGCTGCTCGAACGAGCTGCCGGGCTTCGTCGCCAATCGCCTGCAGGACGCCGTCTGGCGCGAGCTGCTGCACATGGTCGCCAACGATGAGGCGACGGTCGAGGAGTGCGACGTCGCCCTCGTCTACGGCCCCGGCGTGCGCTGGGCGCAGATGGGTGTCGGCCTGACCTTCCACCTGGCCGGCGGCGAGGGCGGCATGGGGCACATGCTGGACCACTTCGGCGACTCGCTGCTCGAGCCGTGGACGCGCCTCGAGGCACCGGAGCTGACGAAGGACCTGCGCGACAAGATGGTCGCCGGCTGCGACGAGGAGGCTGCTGGTCGCTCGATCGCCGACCTGCAGCGCCAACGCGACGCGTTCCTCGTGGACCTGATGAAGTTGCTGGAGAAGCACGCGGCCTGCTGACGACGGGACCACCTCGAGGTGGCTCGGTCGGCAACGACCGATTCACCTCGAGGTGATCGCGTCGCCTGGGTTGATCAGGTACGGAACGAGTGGCGTGCGGTGTCGGAGACGTTGGCACCAGGCGACGCGATGACCTTGAGGTGAATCGGTCCATTCGGAACGAGCCACCTCAAGGCCTTCGC
>JBPCSK010000453.1:0-4859 GCA_051007275.1 Gaiellales bacterium
CAGCCGACCCGGCCCGGGCCCAACGCGTGATGCAGGCCATGCTCGGCATGGTCAAGATCGACATCGCCGGCCTGCGGGCCGCGCACGACGCCGTCTAAGTCGCGGCGATCGCGGCGCGCAATTCGTCGGCAGACAGGTACGTCAGACCGAGCGTGGCGTCGTGGCGAAAGCGAATCACGCCCTCGCGGTCGATCACGAACGTGCTGCGCTTGGTGCCGAGTACGGCCTGCTTGGCGCCGTACATTGCCGCCACTGCCCGGTCTGGGTCGGCCAGCAGCGGGACCTTCAGGCCGCGCTTCGCGGCGAATCGCTCCTTCGAGGCGAGATCCTTGCCGGAGATACCGACGATCGTCGCGTCGAGGCCGGCCAGCTCGCTCCACTGATCGGAGTACTCGCATAGCTGCTTCGTGCACACCTTCGTGTCGTCTCCGGGATAGAAGACGAGCACGACGGTCTGGCCGCGGTGGGCGGCGAGATGGAATGCGCCGTCCGTGCCTGGGAGCGTGAAGTCGGGGGCGGTGTCGCCGACGGTGGGGCTGGCCATGAGAGGAACCTCCGGAGGGATGCACTCAACTCTTCGCGGGTGAGCGAGCAGCAGCCGGAAGCACCTGCGGGGTGGGGTCAGACCCCTCCCGCGCGCGCTTCGCCCGCGCTTCGGGGTCAGACGCCTGATACAAAGCCGACATGCACTCGCCGATCGAGACCATCATCGTCAACGCCAAGGTCCGCACGATGGACCCGGGTCAGCCCTTCGCCGAAGCCATCGCCGTCGGCCATGGCGCCATTCTCGCGGTCGGCTCCAACGCCGAGATCCGCGAGCTCGGCAGCAGCGCGCGCGTGATCGATCTCGACGGCGCGTCGCTCGTGCCGGGGATCACCGACTCGCACGTGCATCCGCTGATGGGGGCGCTCGATACGGCCGGAGCGGACCTGCTCGACGCCGGCACGTGGGAGGAAGTGCTCGCCGGCATCCGCAAGGAGGCCGAAGGCAAGGGGCCCGACGAGTGGGTGGTCGGCTGGGGACTCCTGTACGACGCCTTCGAGGGGCGTCCGATCCATCGCGACCTGATCGAGGAGGCCGTCGGCGGACGCCCGACGTACCTCAAGTTCATGGACTTCCACACGGTGCTCGCGTCGCAGAAGGCGCTCGACCTGGCCGGCATCACCGGGCCGATCCAGTTCAGCGAGAACGCCGAAATCGTGTGCGACGCGCAGGGCGTGCCGACGGGTGAGCTGCGCGAGTGGGGCGCGATCGCGATCGTCGACGCCGCCATGCCGCAGCTGACCGCCGAGCAGCGCCTCGATCGCTACCACCAGCAGATGAAGAAGTTCGCCGCCGTCGGCATCACGGGCATCCACGGCATGGACGGATCGCTCGAGACGCTCGACATCCTGCGCGAGCTCGAGGCGTCGAACCGGCTGATCACGCGCCTGACGATGCCGTTCTGGTTCATGCCCGACATGCCCGAGGAGCAGTGTCAGGAGTTCATCCCGCACCGCGACGCGCGCGGTCGCCGCTGGCGCGGCGGCGTCGCCAAGTTCTTCATCGACGGCGTGATCGACACCGGCACCGGCTGGCTGTACGAGCCCGACTCCGAGGGTGACGGCATGGCGCCGTTCTGGCCCGATCCGGCCAAGTACCGCCGCGCCGTCAAGACCTTCGCGCAGGCGGGCTTCCAGTGCTCCACGCACGCATGCGGTGACCGCGGCGTCCGCGAGGCGCTCGACGCGTACGCCGCGGCCGGCGCGTGGGATGGCATTCGCCACCGCATCGAGCACATCGAGACGCTGCAGGACTTCGACCTGCCGCGCTTCGCCGGCGAGAACGTGGTCGCGTCGATGCAGACGCAGCACATGATGTGGCTCGACCCGAGCCGCACCTGCAACTGGACGACGCGCATGGGCAAGGAGCGCTGCGATCGGGCATTCCCGACGCGCAGCCTGTGGGAGTCCGGCGCAGTCGTGACGCTCGGGTCCGACTGGCCCGTGGCGCGATTCGACCCCCGCATCGGCATGGCGTCGGCGCAGCTGCGGCACGCGCCGGGCAACGGCAAGGACCCGTTCGACGATCAGGGGCTGACCGGCCTGCAGGCGCTGGAGGGCTACACGGTGCGTCCGGCGTACACGATCTCCGAGGAGCGTCGGCTCGGCCGCATCCGCGTCGGGTTCTGCGCCGACCTCACCTCGTTCGAGGTCGATCCGGCGATCTGCCCGCCCGAGGACCTCGTCGACAATCCGGTGCGCCTGACGATGGTCGACGGCGAGGTCGTCTACCGCGGGTAGTCGACGGCGTCGCCGGCCTCAGGCCTCGACAAGCGCGTCGCGCACGAGCTGCTGGAAGGCCACCAGGCCGCTCTCGGCGTCCGGGTTGAGATACCCGCAGTCGATCGCGCCTGACGCGAGGCCGTGCTGGACCGACTCGCACAGCGGCTTGTCCTCGCCGATCACGCGCTCGAACCAGTCGATGTAGCGGTCCGCCGCGGCAGGGTCGCAGCCATCGACGAACCAGTAGTCGAGCGCCACGCGCGTGGTCGCGTGGTCGACCGGCTGGATCGCGCGGGCGACGAAGGCGTGCTCCAGCCCGTAGGCCGACAGCTGCGTCGTGGGGAAGAGGTAGGCGAAGCAGAAGCGCTGATCATCGAGGTGCTGCGTGTGCAGCGGCCCGAACTGCCCGATGCGGTAGTCGTCATCGCCGTAGCCCGGCAGCGTCTCGGTGTGGACGAGCGGGCAGTGGTAGCACTCGATGAAGTTCTCGACCACGACCTTCCAGTTGGCGGCGATCGTGTGCTCGAGGCGACGGCGATGGACGATGTGCGCGGGATCGACACCGGCGACGCGGTCGAGCAGCTCGAGGAAGGGCGCGAGCGCGGTCTCGAGCGGCTCGCAGTCGGGGTCGGCGGCGGCGAAGAGCAGCGGTCCGAGCGTGGCCACCGCAATCTCCGGCAGGCGCACCTCCTCGTCGAGCGACATGCCCGGCGAGCGGTGCAGCGACCCGTCGAGACGGTACGTCCACCCGTGGTACCGGCACTGGAGCGTGCGGCGCTTGCCGCAGCCCTCCGCGATCAGCGCGCCTCGGTGACGACAGACGTTGGCGAACCCGCGCAGCGTGCCGTCGTCATCGCGCGTGACCACGATCGGCAGGCTGCCGAGCTCGCCCGTGGTGAACGTGCCGGGCTCGGCGATATCCGTGGCCGGTCCGATGTACTGCCAGCCAAGCCGCAGGACCGCCGCACGATCGCGCTCCAGCGATGCCTCGGTGGTGTACCAGTCGGCGGGAATGGTGCGAGCGGCCACGACGGGAACCCTAGCGCCTGGCGAGACCGAGCCGCTCGCGGGCGACATCCGGCCCGGCAACGGTGCCGCCGAGGCTCTCGATGATCGTCACGGCGCGCTCCACGAGCTGCGCATTCGAGGCGAACTCGCCCTTGCTGAGGTAAAGATTGTCCTCGAGGCCGACGCGGACGTTTCCACCCAGCAGCATCGCCTGGGCGACGGCCGGCATCTCCATGCGGCTGATCGCGAAGCCGCTCCAGACGGCGTTCGGCGGCATCTGGTCGGCGAACGTCTGCATGGTGCGCGGCGTGGCGGGTGCGCCCCACGGGATGCCGAGGCAGACCTGCACGAACGGCGGGTCGTCGATCAGCCCCTCCTCGACCAGCCTGTTGACGAACCAGAGGTGCCCGAGCTCGAAGCACTCCAGCTCGGGCTTGATGCCCAGCGCGCGGATCTTCTCCGCGCCGATGCGCAGGTAGTCGGGCGTGCCAACGTAGACGAGGCTGCCGTCACCGAAGTTGAGGCTGCCGCAGTCGAGCGTGCAGATGTCGGGCAGCGTGTCGTGCAGGTGCGCGATGCGCTCGTCGGGCCCGACGAGGTCGGAGCCCTCGTCGGGCGTGTTCGCCGCGCCGTCCATGCCGATCAGGAGGTCGCCGCCCATGCCCGTCGTGAGGTTGACGATCACGTTCTCGCCGCTCGAGCGGATGCGGTCCACGACCTCGCGGTAGAGGTCGACGCGGCGCGACGGGACCCCCGTCTCCGGCTCGCGCACATGGCAGTGGACGATTGCGGCGCCGGCCTTCGCCGCCTCGATCGCCGAGCTCGCGATCTGCTCCGGGGTGATCGGCAGCTCCGGGTGCACGCCCTGGGAGGCGCCGGAGCCGGTGATCGCGCAGGTGATGAAGGGGTTCCAGTTCACGATCGATCCTCTCGGGTCAGACGGGGCGGAGCGTAGTGGTTCGGGTCTCGATAGGCGCGGCGGCGATCGCGGTCTGCAGCGCCGCGGCGTCCACGTAGCCGTCGAGCGGCACGACACGCCAGGGAACCTCGACGGTCACCGTGTCGGCCGCGAACGGCCACGGATCGAGTCGCTCGCATTCGTCGTCGTCGCGCGTGATCGTGAGCGCGCGGTCCTCGGGCAGCACGATCTCCATCGGGCCCATGCCGGCGGGGTCGCCGAGGCAGAGCCGCAGGCTGAGGCGGTCTAACACCTGCAGCAGCAGGAAGTTGCGCCACAGCTCGTCGTCGGGCACGTCGAGCCCGTCCTTGACCGCGCCGTAGCGCGCCTCCTGCTCGGCGATGAACGCGTCGACGAGATCCTGGACGGCGGGCGCGCGCGTGAGCAGCAGCGCCGGCTGCGTGCCGTAGCGCCCGGTGTAGATGCCGGCGGCGTGCATCGAGACGAGCATGCCCGCGTAGGCGTCGACGGCGGCGACCTCGTCGATGCCGAGGCGATACAGGCGCAGATGCTCATCGATCATCACGTCGAGGAAGTTGGCCGGCAGGCCCGTGTCCGGGTTGAGGCGCGCGGCGCTCTCCCAGTGGCGCCAGCCGACGTCGTGCAGGCGTGCCGCCGTGAGCACGCT
>JBPCSK010000454.1:0-6205 GCA_051007275.1 Gaiellales bacterium
GATTAACGGCTCTGCGTCGAGGATCTGGGACCCGAGGTGCACGTGCAGCCCGCGGCCGCGCAGCCCGTCAGGCAGCGTCTTGAGGAGCGTGGCCCCCTCCGCGGGCGTCACGCCGAACTTGGACCCGTGATGTCCGGTTGCGATATGCCGATGGGTATCGACGTCGATGCCGGGAGCGATGCGGATCAGGACGTCCTGGGTGCGACCGTGCTCGCGGCAGATGGCTGCGAGCCGCTCGGCGTCGTCGCGGCCGTCCAGCACCACGAGGCGGGCGTCGGCCTCGACGGCGGCCCGAAGATCATCCTCCGACTTGGCGTTGCCGTGGATCACGAGGTCGCTGCTGGAGAATCCGGCTCGCTGCGCCGCCGCGATCTCGCCGGCCGAGGCGCAATCGGCGCCCATGCCCGCCTCGTGAATCACGACGAGCACGCCGAGGGCGGACTGCGACTTGAGGGCGAACGAGGCGTGGCCGCCGTTGGGAGCGGTCGCGAGCGCGTCGACCACCGCGCGGGCGCGCGTGCGGTTCGAGGCGGCGTCGTAGATGTACAGCGGGGTGCCGAACTCATCGGCCAGCGCCGTCAGCGACACCCCGTCAAGCGCGATCCCCTCCGGGCCGAGCTCGGCGGTGTCGGGGAACGGCAGGAGCGCCGCAGGACGATCGCTCACGGCGCTGGCGCCGGGGCGGCGCGCGTCGTGGCGATCAGGCTCCGCAGCTCGGCGAGCTGCTCGTCAACGCGGCCAGGCATGCCCGGCCCCTGACGAGCTGCGATCGCCTCCTCCGGCGTCGGCGAGGCAAAGCGCTCGCCCGCGGCGATGCGCCCGGCGACCTCGGTGTGGGCGTCGCGAAACGGCATGCCGCCGCGAACCAGTCCCTCGGCCACATCGGTGGCGACGGTCGTGCCGTCGGCCGCCGCCGCGCGCATCGTGTCGGCGTTGACGGTCAGACCCTCGTAGGCGAGCTGCAGCAGGCGCAGCACGCCAAGCGTGGCATCCACCTGCGCGAAGACGCCCTCCTTGTCCTCCTGCAGGTCGCGGTTGTACGTCAGCGGCAGGCCCTTCATGGTGGCCAGCAGTCCAGTCAGCCGTCCGATTGCGGTGCCGGAGCGACCACGCGCCAGCTCTGCGACGTCGGGATTCTTCTTCTGCGGCATCATCGAGGAGCCCGTGGCGACGTCATCCGCGAGGGCCGCCCACCCGAACTCCTGCGACGTCCAGAGAATCAGCTCCTCCCCCATCCGCGAGCAGTGCACGAGGCACAGCGCGCAGGCGTAGAGGAGGTCGGCTGCGAAATCGCGATCCGAGACCGCGTCGAGCGAATTGGCGAAGCTGGTGCGCATGCCGAGGTCGGCGGCGACCCCGGACGGGTCCAGCGGCAGGCTGGAACCCGCGAGAGCGCCCGCTCCGAGCGGCGAGACGTTGGCCGCGTCCTGTGCGGCGCCGAAGCGTCCGATGTCGCGCTGCAGCGCCCACGCGTGCGCCGCGACGTGGTGCGCAAGCGGCACGGGCTGGGCGCGCTGCAGGTGGGTAAAGGCCGGCAAGACGGTAGTTCCGTCTCGGTCCGCCACGCCGAGCAGCGCTCCCTGCAGCTCCGCGGTCGCAACCTGGAGTCGATGCGCGTGTGCGCGGCACCAGAGTCGAAAGGCCGTCGCCACCTGATCGTTGCGCGAGCGCCCGGCGTGCACGCGCCGACCGGTGTCGCCGAGCATCGCGACGAGCTGTCGCTCGATCAGCGAGTGGACGTCCTCATCGGTGGCGCCTGCGTCGATGGCGACCTGCCCCAGGGCGTCCTCGATCTGCGCAGCCTCTGCACTCGGGATGATGCCCTGCCGGCCGAGCATGCGGACGTGCGCCTGCGACGCGGCGACGTCGTACGGCAGCAGCCGCTGGTCGACGTCGAGCGACTGCGTCAGCGCGAGCACATCGGGATGCAGCCCGCCCTCGAGCCGTCCGCTCCAGAGCGGCCCGCCTGCCTCGGTTCCAGCCATGCGCTGCCTAGTCGTCGTGCTTGAGGAAGCTCGGCACGTCGATCGCGTCGTCGTCGACCTCGAACGCCGTCGGCGCCGGGATCTCGAACTCGCGCGTCGAGAAGGCGCTCAGGCCCTCCGACCGCGGCTCGGCGGGACGCTCGTCGCCCAGCGGACGACGCGGCATCGGTGCCGGCTTGCGATCGAAACCGGTGGCGACCACGGTCACGCGGATGTGGTCGCCCATCGACTCGTCGATGACGCTGCCGAAGATGATGTTGGCGTTCTGATCGGCGGCGTTCGCAACGACCTCGGCTGCGTCGTTCACCTCGAACAGGCCCAGCTCGGGACCGCCCGTGATGTTGAGCAGGATGCCCGTGGCGCCCTGCACGCTCGACTCGAGCAGCGGCGACGAGATGGCCTGGCGTGCGGCCTCTCCGGCCCGGCGATCCCCGGCGGCCTGGCCGATGCCCATCAGAGCCGTCCCGCTGTCGCGCATGATCGTGCGGATATCGGCGAAGTCGAGGTTGATCAGCCCGGGGATGGTGATCAGATCCGTGATGCCCTGCACGCCCTGGCGCAGCACATCGTCGGCCATCTGGAACGCGTCGACGATCGAGGTGCGGCGCTCAACGAGATTGAGCAGCCGGTCGTTCGGGATGACGACGATGGTGTCGACGTGCTGCGCGAGCTCCTCGACGCCACGGTCGGCCTGCTCGGAGCGACGACGACCCTCGAAGCCGAACGGCCGCGTGACGATGCCCACCGTCAGCGCTCCCTGCTCACGCGCCACCTCGGCGATGACCGGGGCCGCACCGGTGCCGGTGCCGCCACCCTCACCCGCCGTGACGAAAACCATGTCGGCCCCACGCAGGGCCTCCTTGATCTCCTCCTTGCTCTCGACCGCGGCCTCGCGACCTACGTCGGGGTTCGCGCCGGCACCGAGGCCGCGCGTGATCTTCGAGCCGAGCTGGATCTTGATATCGGCGTCCGTCATCAGCAGCGCCTGCGCGTCAGTGTTGGCGGCGATGAACTCCACGCCGCGAAGGCCTGCGTCGACCATGCGGTTGACGGCGTTCGTGCCGCCGCCTCCGACGCCGACCACCTTGATCACCGCCAGATATGCCCCGCCGTCGCGCATCGCCATGATTTCCTCCGACCCTTTACGTCTACTTGAGGTGAAGACCAGTTCCCTGAAACACGAAAGGCCCGCCGCCGTGGGCGGGAGCCGTCCCGCAGTGTAGCCGAATCGCCGACTCGCAACAACCGTGATGCCTCAAGGTGGTGCTGATGGTCACGACGGTCCCCCTCCTCCGAACCTTGAGGTCTTATCCGAACAGCGTGTGGATGCTCTGTGCAGGGGGCGCATCGACGAGCGTCCCGCCTGCACCACCGGACGCGTCCGCCACGATCGCCGGTGCGGCCGGAGGCGGTGCGTTGGCCGTCAGCGGGTCGGCGGCGTCCTGCCGGAGCACCGGTGCGGCAGGCACGCTGACGTCGATGTACTGCACGCCACCCGCGGCGCGACGGAACACGGAACGGGCTACCTTGAGCTTGGTCGCCACGCTGTCGCTGTCGCCAAACCGCACCGCCATGCCATTGGTCGTCCGGGCAGTGAGCCCATCCTGCCCGAACCCGATTACCTGGAAGCGCAGGCCGCGCTGCGGAGCGGCGGCGAGTGTCAGTTCCTCGCGAATCCCGGCGCTGGTGACCGTGCCGCCGGGTCCGGGGATGTCGGCCGGCGCCGCGGCGATCACGGGCAGGCCGATCGTCCCGCGACCGACGTCGCCGAGCACGCGTCCGGTGGCCGAGAGCACCACGCGGCCCGCGCCCGTGGGAGCGATCGCGACCGCGCGCTCGGGAACCACGTGGATGGCGAGGGTATGCGGAAACGCGCGATCGACGGTTGCCGAATGCACGCGGGGAAGCGCGACCAGGGCGGCGGCCAGCGCGTCCGGATCCACGTCGAGCATGCTCTGGCCGCCTGCGATCCCCAGTGCAGTGCGCTCGACGGCGCCAGAGACCTGTCCACCGCCCATCACCTCCACGCGATCGACGGTGAACGCGCCGCTGGCGCTCAGGAGCCGGTACCCGAACACGCCCAGCGCCGCGACGCAGAGGACGGCAAGAAGCGCAAGCGGCACGAGCGCGATGCGCGAGATCGCGGGCAGTCGTCCACGCATCTCACCGAGCACCGCTTCCATTTTTGGACGTTCGCCCCGCACGGCCCCAGTCCTCCGCTCGGTCCGCTCTACGACACGAACGAGATGTAGACGAAGCCGGCAACGATCCCTACGAGAACGACACCTGCGAGCAGGAAGCCTCGCAGAATCTCCGAGGGCTCACGTTCCTCCTCGCGGGGCACCGCGTTCCACCGCCAGCCGATCACGGGAATCAGAGCCACCAGAAAGCACCCGACCGACGCGAGAATCAGTCGAGTGTCGGTGCCCCCGGCGGCGCTGAAGGCCAGTTCGAGACAGCGGACGGATCCAACCACGAACAGCACGGGCCAAAACCAGAGCACCGCCATCATCGGCCAGGTCTTGGGCGCGATCAGGAGGTACAGAAACGCCGCGGGCACCAGTACGGCGACCGTCTTCCACACGGCCGGCGGCACGTGCGGACACAGTCCCGAGGGGCGCAGCGCGCCATAGTGCAGGCAGTACCCGAAGGCTCCGGTCGTGCCGTGGATCGTCATGATCGTCGTGGTCATGCAGAACCCCACGAGCGCGATCAGGAAGATGCTGAAAACGATCCGCACGGCTCTCGCCATCGTGCCAGAGCGGGCTCCGGAGCTCCGACCGCGCAGCAGGTGAGGGGCATTTCCCCATCAACGTGCTGCAACGAGATTTGTATAGTTTTGCCGTGCGCCGACGCTCACCCCGTTTGCACCGAACGCCGCGGCTTGCACTGCTCGCGGTCGTCGCGGCGCTGTTCGCACTCGGCATTGGCAGCTCAACGGCCGCCGCGTGCGCACCCCCGTCGACGATGTGGACCAAGCCGACCACTGGCGGCAAGGTGGTCGGAGCAGTGCTGAGCGGCAAGATGAACCTGGTGGTCGGTAGCGTGACGCCGATCTGCAACGACCCGAACTACGTGGCCAGGGTCGAAGGCACGATCACCACCCCGAATGACGCCACGCAGATTTACGTCATGGTCCAGTACAAGAATGACAAAAATTGGAAGCTGACGATTTCCGCGACCCCGACGGGAACTGCCTATTACCCGGCGAACTGGTCCTCCATCGATCTGCGCCACCTGCAAGGCACCATCACAAATAACGGTGGAACGATCACCGAAACGCTGAAGGTGAGCGGATACGTTCTGGGTAGCGCAACCATGGATCTCACGGTGGTGATCGATCCGTCCGCGAAAGTCTGGGCCGGAAGCGCAACGCTGGCCGGCCTGCAGATCGGCGGCCTGACCATCAATCAGGCGACGATCAAGGCGACGAGCAACGGCACTGCGGAGGTCCTTGGAAACGTGACGACGAAAACCGCCACGTTCGCTGCGGACATCAGTGTCATCGGAAAGACCGCGGCGTCGGCGTCGGACGTGAACCCGCTCAAGTGGGCACTCGACATCTACATCAACGGCAGTCAGATCAACGGTGCGACCCCCACCATGGGATTCTCCTTCTTCATTGCTCATGGCAGGTACACCCAGTACACCGACGCCTCGACGTGCGTCACGTTCAGCTTCAATGCCGATGCCAAGTGGGCGCTCAGGGGCAACGAGTACGAAGTCAACAACTTCTCATTTGAAATCGACTGCAAGAAGCTTCACCAATTCAGCTTCACGTTCATAGCCACTCACTATCCGGCGTTCGGTGGGTCAGTGCAGGCCACGTTCACCATGAACTACTACCTGCCGAACGACTCGCAGAAGACCTACACGGCACCGTGGAGGCAGGATCCCATCTATTACTACGGCGGGTTCCTCGGGTCTGTCGACCTCGCCTACATTCGTCACTTCAGCGAGAAGTACCAGGTCTCCCCTGGAATCGACGATACGTTCTCTCGTGACGTCACCGTCGGCATCGGACTCTCGGCGGGTCTCGTTGCATGGAACCCGAGTCAGACGACGTTCACGCCATTCGTCGAGGTGGGAGGCTGGCTCACTGCCGACCGAGTGGGAGGCAACGTCTACTGCAATTGGAACGCTCCCGGCACGGACTTCGCGTGCTACGCGACCCTGCATTGGAATCCGAAGAACGCCGGAGAGTACGACACCAGTTGGGA
>JBPCSK010000455.1:0-7045 GCA_051007275.1 Gaiellales bacterium
TGGGGGGGCGGGGCCGTGGCGCCCCGACCCACCTCAAGGCCTTCGCGTCGTCACCGACCGATCCGCCTCGCGGGGATATCGTCGCCTACGCCGCCCCGACCCGCCCGATCGCCCGACCAACCGCGATCCCGAAGGCCTCTGCCGCGAGCAGCAGGTGCTCCTCCGGCGTGTCCTCCTCGGGGCAGTGCGACAGGCCGTTCGTGGACGAGGCGAACAGCATCACGGTCGGCACCATCCGCGCCATCTCGGCCGCGTCGTGGAGCGGCCCGGACGGGAGTGCGCGATCCGTGCCGGTGACCTCGCGGACGGCGGCGCGCGCATCGTCGATCAGCGCCGGGTCGAACGGGATCGGGGGGATGCGCCAGAGCTGCTCCCACTCGACCGTGCAGCCGAACTCCTCAGCAGCCTGCTGCGAGGCGGCGCGCGCGTCGGCGTTCATCGCTGCCAGGACGTCGGCATCGAGATGGCGCTGGTCCACGAGGATCTCCGTGACGCCGGGCACCGCGGTGACGACGCCCGGCGTGCAGGTGGCGTTGCCGATCGTCGAGACGCCCTCATGGTTGATCGCCACGTCGCGCAGCAGCAGCGCGAAGCGCGCAGCGGCCGAGAACGTGTCGCGGCGCTGCAGCATCGGCGTGGAGCCGGCGTGCGCGGCCTGCCCTCGGAACGTGACGGTGTAGCGCTCGACGCCGACCGTTCCGAGCACGGCCCCGACGGCGAGGCCCTCGCTCTCGAGCACGGGCCCCTGCTCAATGTGGAGCTCGAGGTACGCGCGCACGTCCTCAATCCGGCGCTTGGCGAGGTGCGCCTGGTCGAGGTCGACGCCCATCGCCTTGAGCGCGGCGTCGAGGGTGATGCCGTCCTTGTCGGTGAAGCCCTTGACGTCGTCGATCTCGAGGGTACCGGCGAAGGCGGATGAGCCGAGCAGGCTGCGGCCGAAGCGCGCACCCTCCTCGTCGGCCCAGTCGACGAGCTTGACGGTGCACGGCGGCGTGCCGGCGGCAGCCGCGGCGCGCAGCACCTCGAGACCGCCCATCACGCCGAGCACGCCATCGAGCCAGCCGCCGCGCGGCACGGCATCGACATGGCTGCCGACGACCACGCTCTCGGCGCGCGCGCCCGGCAGCGTCGCCCAGATGTTTCCGCACTCGTCCATCTCGTACGTCACGCCGGGGATCTCATCGAGCTTGGCGCGGAGGAAGTCGCGCGCCTTCACCCAGTCGTCGGTCCACGCGAGGCGACGAGCGCCGTCGGGCCCGCCGGTCAGGGCACGCAGCTCCTGGAGATCGCGGACGACGTTGGCGGGGGCGTAGGCGGCGGTGCTCATGTCGGGAGAATACTGCCTCGAACGTTGGATTTCCCGGAGTGCCGGGTATGCTTGCCGTCATTCCGACCGGAGGATCCATGCGCATCACGCTCTGTGACGTCGGCCCGCGTGACGGGCTCCAGAACGACCCCGTCCAGCTCGAGCCCGCGCAGCGCGCCGAGCTGGTCGATCGCCTGTCCGCGACGGGCCTGCCGCGGGTCGAGGCCGTGTCGTTCGTCAATCCCAAGGCCGTGCCGCGCATGGCCGGCGCCGCAGAGGTGATGAGCACCATCACCCGCGCGCCGGGCGTGATCTACGCCGGACTGATCCTCAACGGCCGTGGACTCGATGATGCGATCGCGGCGAACGTCGACGAGGTGCATGTCGCGTATCCGCTCACCAACACGTTCTGCCGCAAGAACCAGAACGTCACGCTTGACGAGGCGACCGTCATCGGCCAGCAGCTCGTCGAGGGCGCCAAGGCCGCAGGCAAGCGCGTCACGATGACGCTCGGCGTCAGCTTCGGCTGTCCGTTCGAGGGCCCGGTGGACCCCGGCCTCGTCGTGGAGCACGCACGCCTCGCCGTCGCCGCTGGCGCCGACGAGGTGATCCTGGCCGACACCGTCGGCGTCGGGGTGCCCTCGCAGGTCACCCAGCTCGTCCCCGCGACGCTCGCCGCGACGTCCGGCGCACCGGTCGGCCTGCACCTGCACAACACGCGCAACACGGGCTACGCGAACGCCGCCGCCGGCCTCGAGGCCGGGGCGACGATCTTCGATGCGTCCATCGGCGGCCTCGGCGGCTGTCCGTTCGCACCGCGCGCGACGGGCAACATCGCAACCGAGGACCTGGTCTACATGCTGGACGGCATGGGCGTGGAGACGGGTGTCGATCTCGACGAGCTGATCCGCGTGAGTGAATGGCTCGGTGGCGTGATGGGTCGCGACCTGCCCGGTCTCGTCCACAGAGCCGGTCCGTTCATCCCCGTCGGCTCGGACTGATGATGACGCGCATAGCCTTCGCAGGCGTCGGCACCATGGGCCGTCACCTCGTCCGTCACCTCGTCGAGGCGGGGCATCAGGTGCGGGTCTACGATCCCGTGCCGGCGGCCATGGAGTACGCGGACTTGATCGGCGCCGACGCCTCCGCGACGTCCATCGCGGACATCTGCCGCGACGCCGAGGTGTTCCTGCTGTCGATGCCGTCGGTCTCCCTCGTCGGGCAGGTCGCCCGCGAGGCCGCCCCGGTGCTGCCACGCGGCGCGGTGCTCGCCGACGTCTCCACGAGCCCGCCGGCACTGGCGCAGGAGCTCGCCGCCGAGCTCGAGCCCACCGGCATCGTGGTCGCCGACTGCCCGCTGTCCGGTGGCCCCGTCGGCGCCGAGGCGGGCTCTCTGACCTCGATGATCGGCGGATCAGCCGAGGCCTACGCCACGCTCGAGCCGATTGCCCAGACGTGGAGCGCGTTCGTCGTCCACACGGGCGGCCACGGCACCGGGCAGGCCGCGAAGCTCTGCAACAACATGCTGGCCGGCCTGCACATGGCGGGCCTCTGCCTCTCGCTCGCCGCCGGGCGTCGCGCCGGGCTCTCCGACGCGATGCTGTTCGACATCCTCTCGCGCTCGACCGGCGACTCGCGCGTCATGCGCGCGCGCTATCCCGGGCTCGGCGTCGACGACGCGCATCCGTCGAACCGCGGCTACGAGGCGCTCTTCACGCTCGATCTGATGACGAAGGACATGGAGCTGTCCGAGGAGTTCCTGACGAGCATGGGGCTCGATCCGGGACTGATCGAGGCCGCGACGTCCATCTATCACGAGGCACAGGCCGAGGAGCTCGGCGTGCTCGACTACTCGGGGCTGATCCGCCTCGCCCGACTGCAGGAGGAAGCGCGATGAACCAGGCAGACCTCGCCGTCTCGTTTCAGACCGACGGCGTCGCCGTCGTGACCGGCGCCGCGCAGGGCATCGGCCAGGCCGCCGCCGTTGCGCTCGCGCAGCAGGGCGCGGACGTGGCGTGCGTCGATCGCGACGCCGACCGCTGCACGGAGACGGTCGCGCTCGTCGAGGCGCTCGGGCGGAAGGCGCTCGCAATCGGCTGCGACGTCTCCTCCCGAGGAGAGGTCGATGCGGCCGCCGAGCGCATCGTCGCCGAGCTCGGGCCGATCGCATTCCTCGCGACCTGCGCCGGTGTGCTGACGGAGAACGTCACCGCCGAGGAGGTCAAGGACGAGGACCTCGACACGCTGTGGTCCGTCAACGTCAAGGGCTCGTTCAACTGGGCGATCGCTGCATCGCGGTCGATGATCCCCGCCGGACGCGGCTCGATCGTCCTGATCTCATCGCAGGCGGGGCTCGTATCGCTGCCGAGCCAGGCCGGCTACTCGATGTCGAAGGGCGCCGTCGCGACGATGGCACGCAGCCTCGCGATCGACTGGGCGAAGCACGGCCTGACGGTCAACGCGCTCTGCCCGACCTTCATCTGGACGCCGATGGCTGCGCCGATGCTGGAGATCCCCGAGGTGCACGCCGCGGCGATCCGCCGCATTCCGCTCGGACGCGTCGGGCAGCCGCGCGACATCGGGGGCGTCGTGGCGTTCCTCTGCTCGCCCGCCGCATCGCTGATCACCGGCGTCGTGCTGCCGGTCGACGGCGGCTGGACCGCCGGCGAGCCCGAGCTGCCGCTCTAGGCTAGACCGGTCGGCCGCGGCCGGGGCGAAACAGCGGGAAGCCGTCGTTGACGATCTGCTGCCCGCGTGAGAACACGTGCACGACACGACCGGTCAGCTCGACGTCGTGCCACGCCGGCGCCTTGCCGCGCCCCTCGAGCTGCGTGGGATCCACGGTCCAGACGGCAGCGGGGTCGACGAGCACGACGTCGCCGTCAGCACCCACCTGCAGCGAGCCCTTGCGCGGCCACAGGCCGAGGCGCCGTGCGGGACGCTCGCCGATGATCGCGCACAGCGCGGGCAGATCGATGCGCCCGGTCGCGATACCCGCCGACAGCAGCGCCGGCACGAACAGCTCGAGCGAGGCCACGCCGACCCAATCGCTGTCACCGTCGAGCGGCTCGGAGCGATGATCGCTGACGACGCCCTCGAGACGGCCGTCGGCGAGCGCGGCCCAGAGCGCCTCGCGATCCTCGGCAGAGCCGAGCGCCGGCGCCGTGCGCATGCTGTACGGCAGCTCATCGAGGCAGAGGTGGACGATGCTCGTGGAGCCGGTCGCAATCGTGGCGGGCAGCGCCTCGACGGCCTCGGCGCTGGCGAGCGGCAGCACGTGCGGCGCGATGTCCGACAGCGCCGCGAGCCCCGTGAGCGCCTCGAGGCGTGCACGCTCGCCCGCGCCGCTGAGGCGGCCCGCCATGCGCACCGTCATGGGCGCCTCGGCGAGCGCGGCGACCCGCAGGTGCGCGCCGGGACCGGCCGTCCCGGCCTGATACGTGACGTCGAGGTCGAGGTAGGAGCCGCCAAAGCCGACGTGGAAGCCGACGCCGCGGAGGCGCTCCGGCGTGTCCGCGAGCGGCTGTCCGATACCGACGAGGAAGACGTAGTCGACGAAGACCGTGCCGCTGGCGCGCCGCTCGGCGTCGTGGAACGCCACGTCGCACGTCTCACGATCGCCAGGCACGAGCGGTACGGCGACGGTGGTCACGCCGCCGCGCGCGGCGGCGATGGTGCCGGACCCGAGATCATCGGCCGGCGCCCCGGCGCCGCGCGGCGCGCCGATCGGCGCGAGCGCATCGATCGCCCCGGGCAGGGCCGTCAGCCCCGCAGCGTCGAGCTCCTCGTGCTCCGCCTGCTCCTCCTCGGACCCTGGCACGAAGGTCAGGCACGATCCGCGCTCGGCGATGGAGCCATCGCGGATCAGCAGATCCCCCGTTTCGCCGGTCGGCGAGTCGCCGAAGATCAGATTGCGCAAGAGCAGCGTGGCCATGCCGCGAACGGTACCCGCAATGCGTCGTACGGCGCGCGATCCTCGCAGACTGTCCCACTTCGGACGAATCCGGCATGGTGAGCCGGATCCCGGGTTTGACACTTCGTCCGGAGCCGCCTATAACCTCTGTTCACCGATGGCTTCTGGACTTCAGAGGGCACGGTAGAGGAGACAGTGTGATCGGAGACGATCACAGAGACCACAGGGGGAACGGATGAGCAATTCGGAATCCGACGACATGCGCCGCATGAATCGTCGCCAGTTCGTCAGGAACGCCGGCCTCGCCGGCATCGGCCTGACCGCCGCCGGCGCGCTTGCCGCGTGCGGTGGAAGCGATTCGGGTTCGTCGTCGAGCTCGGCTGACACGGCTGCCGCCGCGTCGTCGGCCGCCGACGCGCCCGCCTACCAGGGCACGCTTCGCGTCCTGGGCATCGGCGTCGACCAGAGCGACCCGATCAAGGCGATGTACGAGAAGGACCACCCGGGCGTCAAGATCGAGTGGACCATCAAGTCGACGCCGGAGACGACGCAGATCGTGCTCACGCAGCCCGACTCGTTCGACATCTTCTCGGGCTACTACCACCAGATGGATCAGACGTGGCCGGCCGGCAACCTGCAGGCCATCCCCACCTCGGCCATGACTCGCTTCAGCGAGGTCTCGCCGCTGATCACCGATGGTGCGCTCGCCGACGGCAACAACCCCGGTCAGGGCGACGCTCCGTACCGCAAGCTCTTCGCCACGGACAACAAGACCCTGGCGGGCGAGAAGAAGACGGACTTCCTGACGATGGTTCCTGCGAACCACAACTCGGACGCCTTCGGGTACAACGAGAAGGAGCTCGGCGAGCAGACCTCGTGGGCCATCCTCGTGGATCCGCAGGTCAAGGGCAAGGTCGCGATCATCGACGACCCGGAGATCGGCGCGATCGACCTCGCCATGGCCGCTGAGGCCGCTGGTCAGGTCACCTTCGTCGACAAGGGCAACATGACGAAGGCCGAGATCGACGAGCTCATGAGCTACTGCACGAGCCTCAAGAAGCAGGGTCAGTTCCGCGGCTTCTGGGCGACGTTCGACGAGTCCGTCAACTTCATGAGCTCCGGCGAGGTCCTCGTCGAGTCCATGTGGTCGCCGGCCGTCTCGCTGCTCCAGGCGCAGAACTTCCCGGTCCGCTACGCGGCACCGAAGGAGGGGTACCGCGGTTGGGGCGGCGGCAACGCCATCGCCTCGCACGTGGCCGAGGATGCCTCGAAGCAGGCTGCGGCCCTCGAGTACATCAACTGGTGGAACACCGCTGGCCCGGCCGGCAACATGGGCCTCCAGGGCTACTACAACGCTGTCATCGACGCCACCCATGAGGGTCTCGTCACCGGCAGCGCCGAGGACGCCTACTGGCTCCAGGGCGACCCCGCGTCGAAGACCCTGAACGATCCGTTCGGTCAGCCGACGATCAAGAAGGGCGACAAGCGCGACGGCGGCTCCTACGAGGACCGCTGCTCGAACTTCAACACGTGGAACAGCCACATGGACGAGGCTGACTACATGTCGCAGAAGTGGCAGGAGTTCAAGAGCGCCTAAGGCGTTCTTGTCCTGCAGGCAGTACCCGGAGGGGGCGACTTCGGTCGCCCCCTCCACATCTGAACTAGAGAGAAACGGGAAACAGGGTGAGTGATACAGGGCTCGTACTGAAAGACGTGTACCGGGTCTTCCCGGGCAACGTCACGGCAGTCTCGGACGTCAACCTCGAGATCGCGAACGGCGAGTACGACGTCTTCCTCGGGCCTTCGGGCTGTGGCAAGACGACGAC
>JBPCSK010000456.1:0-3473 GCA_051007275.1 Gaiellales bacterium
GCCTTGGACCTCGCAAGGGCGACGGAGCGGAGCAATGCATGCTCGAACTCGTGGGTTCGGAGCTCGTGAAGCGCGCGGCGGATCGCGCCAAGCGCCGTGAAGAGCGCCTCAAGGCTATTCGCGAAGGCCGCGAGGACGAGGAGCCCGCGGAAGATGCCGGCGCGAAGGGTCATGTCTTCGGCGGCAGGCCGAAGTGCGCGTTGAAGAGCGCCTGACGGCCGCTGAGGCTCAGGAGCCGCGCGATCACGGCCTTCGCGCCCGCGGCGTCGGCGCCGTCGCGCCGGACGGCACACGCCTCGTATCGGATCAGCGGCTGGGCGCTCGCCGGCACGGGGATGGCGAGCAGCTTCGTCGGGTTGGCGTACCAGTCGGTGGTGTAGACGAAGCCCGCCGCGGCCGAGCCGAGGGCGATGGTGCTGACGACATCCGTGGCCTTCTGGTACTGGCTCACCGTGTTCTTCTGCAGGGCGCGGCCCAGGCCGAGCTTGCCGAGCAGGGTGCGCGTGTAGATGCCGAGTGGCACGTTTCGCCCACCGACGGCCAGCCGGTAGCCGCCTGGCCGATCGAGCTGGTGCACGCGCGTGATGCCGGCGGGGTTCGAGGCGGGCGTGACGAAGGTGAGCGTGTTCAACGCGAACACGACCGGCGTGCCGCACAGGCCCTTCGCGTGCAGGCGCTCGGCATAGAGCGGCGCCGCGGAGAGGAAGACGTCGGCTGGCGCGCCCTGCTCGATCTGGAAGGCGAGCGTGTCAGATCCCGCGAAGCTGGTTCGATTCCCGGGGGCCATCGTTGCCACGACCTTCGACAGGGAGGAGGCGGCGTAGATCGTGGTTGCCGAGGCCACGGCCGGAGCGACGGCGCAGGCGATGAGAGCGATCAGCAGGGCGGGTACGTGGCGGATGCGCGACATGACGGAACCGTAGATCCACAAGAGTCTGGATACAACATAGGTATTTTGTCGCACTGTGCAGGTTTCGCTGCTGCGACACGCGCCCATTGCGAGGCGGATGCGTGTGGGAGACTGCCGCCATGCAGATCCGCTCCATCCGCGCCATCCCCGTCAACATCCCGTTCGTCGCGCCGTATCGCTTTGCCTTCGGCTCGACCGCGAGCCTGACGAAGACGCTGGTCGAGGTGATCACCGATGATGGCATCGTGGGGTGGGGGGAGGCCGCCGACGGCGATCGCAGCGCCGCGATCGAGGCTGCCGGGCAGAAGCTGATCGGCCTCGACCCGCTCGATCTCGACGCGATCGAGGCTGCGATCGTGCCGGGGTACGCGTACTCGCCCTGGGCGGATGTCCTCGGAGCCAAGCGGACCTTCGGCGCGATCGAGCTGGCGCTCTGGGACATTCGCGGCAAGGTCGAAGGCAGGCCGCTCTTCGATCTGCTGGGCGGTGCCGTGCGCACCGAGATCCCGCTGACGGAGTACTTCTCCTACCGCTTCGCCGGTCCCGACCATCCGGGGGAGTCGACGCCGCTCGAGATCGCTCGCGAGTGCGCCCGGCTGCTCGAGGAGTTCGACGGCGCGATCTTCGAGGGCAAGGTCGGCACCGTCGGCGCCGACGAGGAGCTCGCCATGGTGCGCGAGATCCGTGCCGCGATCGGCGAGCGGCCGCTGCGCCTCGACGGCAACGGCGGCTGGCTCGTCAAGACGGCACGCGAGCTGATCCCGTGCTTCGAGGAGTTCACGATCGACCAGTGGGAGGATCCGGTCGAGGGCTACGAGGATCTCGCGGCCATCCGGGACGTCACGGATCGGCCGTTCTCGTCGCACATCATCGATCTGCCGCTGGCCAAGGCGCTCGGCGTGCCGAATGTGATCGTGACCAACCTCAACGAGCAGGGCGGCATCCGCCGCACCGTCGAGTTCGTGCGCGCCTGCCAGAGCGCAGGCGTCGGCTTCCGCTTCCACTCAGGCGAGACGGGCGTGGCGAGCACCGCCTACCTGCACGTGACGGCCGCGATCGATCACATCGACGACGCCAGCCAGACGCTCTTCCGCTGGTACGCCGACGACGTCATCGTCGGTGGTCCGTACGTGCCGCGCCACGGCGTCGTACCCGTTCCGACGGGACCCGGCCTCGGCATCGAGATCGATCCCGTCGCGCTCGACCGCTGTCACCGCCGCTTCCTCGCAGAGGGATCGTTCCCGGGCGCCGACGGCGCCGCGTACGGCCAGGACTTCCGCCGGCGCTAGTTGTTCTGCCTCAGCGCCTGTGCGATGCCAATCGTGGCGTGTCCGAGGCGGCGTTCAGGTACGGATGTCCCGAAGGGGTCAGACCCTTTTGGGACATGCGGTACGCGGTCTACCGCCTGAGATTTGGCATGGATGTCCCAAAAGGGTCTGACCCCTTCGGGACATCCGTACCAGCACAACGTCCCTCGCCCCGTCTCACAGGCTCAAAGGCAGAACAGCTAGTCCATCAGGCCGGGCGCGGCCTGATGCAGGATCAGCTGGTTGCCATCGGGATCGGTGAACGGGTGGAACTTGCCGAACGGCGTGTCGTCGATGCCCTGGCTGAACTCGAGCCCGCGCGCCTCGAGCTCCGCCGAGACGGCCTCGATGTCGTCGACGTCGAGGAACAGTCCGCCGACCGAGCCAGCGGGCACGTCGAGCCAGTCGCCGAGCGCGAGGTCGAGCCCGCCGTTCGGTGCGCGCAGGTGGATCCAGCGCATGTTGGGGGCGACCTGGTTGTCGCCGTAGACGGAGAAGCCGACGACGTCGCGGTAGAACGTCAGGGCGCGATCCTGATCGGTGACCGGCACGATCAGCACGGAGGCGTGGGAGATGGGCATGCCTCGCAGCCTAGTGCGTGCCGCTCGACCCGTGCACAACGCGCGTGGAATGCCGCAGGCGCGAGGTGGGCGTTGCGCCTGGGCGTTCTGCTCGAAGCGGCCGGTGCGGTCGGCGTCACCGCGGCGCCCTCGTTGACGTTGCCGGTCTCCCGTCAGCCGGTCACGGCGAGGCCGGCCGCGTTACTCGCTGCGCTGCCTCTGATCGTCACGGTTCGGAAGATCACTCGTGCGGTGCCGCCGGTCGGCGTGAACGTCGTCGCGAGTCGCACGCGAAGCGGACCGCTCTTGCGGGCGGTGCGAGCTGCAGTCGTCAATGTGCAGCGAATGCGGTACACGCCGGCAGTCTGCGCCGCACGCGAGTTCGTCGTGCAGGCTCGTCGGGTCTGACCCCGGTAGCTGAAGGTCCCTGACTGTCGGATGAGGCCAGGGCCGGGAATCTTCACCCATGTGCGAATCGCCGAGCCGACGAGGAGGGGAGTGCGCACGTTGAAGGCGTTTGACGGCGTTGACGGAACCGGTGGCGTGGGCGGTGGGTCCTTCGTGAAGGTTGCCGTGACCGCGGTGTTTCCGAGCAGCACCAACCGGCAGGTGGTCGCGGTGCCCGAGCACGCCCCTCCCCAGCCACCGAAGCTCGAGCCACTCGCCGGCGTCGCGGTCAGGGTGATCGATGTCGAC
>JBPCSK010000457.1:0-2883 GCA_051007275.1 Gaiellales bacterium
TCTTCATATTCGCGACGGCGGCGCCGAGGATCATCGTCTCGAGGATCACGACGCCGCGCGGTGGCGACTCAGCTTCGACCGTGCTCATCGGGACGAGACTGTAGCGTCAGCATCGTCCCGGGCATCGACGCGACCGTCGGCGACCGCCGCCTGCAGCGCCTCGTAGTCCTGCTCGTTGCGGTCGGCGTACGCCTCGGCAAACGCCACGAGCGCGTCCTCGAAGCGGCTCGACGAGCCCATGTACGCCGCGAGGGCGATGCGGTCACCCGACCGGGCGTGCGCCTTGGCGAGCGTGCGCGCGCACACGATCCCGTAGAGCCGCAGCAGCTTGGCATTCATCTGATCGACGTCAGCCGAGCCCTTCCAATCGCGCAGCTGGCGCCAGTAGTACTCGCGGCCCTGCGGTCCGCTCGCCCAGCCGAGAAACGCATCGCTGGCCGACTGCATCAGGCGCTGTCCGGCCACGACGCGCTGACCATGGTGCGTGTAGTCCGAGGGGCCGAGGTATGGCTCGAACACGGATGCTCCCGCCTCCTTGACCTGCAGGAACAGGAGGTCGTTCTCGTCCGCGCCCTGCAGGAGGACGATCAGGCAGCGCGTCCCGACCGAGCCGACGCCGACGACCTTGATCGCGCCGTCGACGTAGGTGTAGCGATCGAGCAGCACGCGCACGTCGTCACGCACCGATGCGCGGTAGTCGAGAAACACGTGGCGCGCGAGCGCCTCGGGATCGTCGTCCAGCAGCTCGGAGAGGTGACCGAGCGGGACGATCAGCGGCGGGTCGGCCACGATCTGACGGCGACCATCGACGACCTCGGTGAAGCGCGACACGGCCTGGAGATGATCCTTGCCGCGGGCGCGATCGGCAGCTCGCTCGACGAACCGGCGCCACTCGGTGTCGGTGACGTCCTTGACCGCTGCGTCGACCTCGAGCTGCGAGTGCCAGGTCTCAAGCGCGGTCATGGCAGCGAACTCGGCCATGGCAGTGCGGTAGCGCTCGGCCGTGGCGCGGGCGATCTCGCGCTGCTGCTTCGGCTTGAAGCCGCGGTCGCGCGCGGCGACCACCATGCTGGTGACGAGCCGCTTGACGTCCCACTCGAATGGTCCAGGCAGCGTCTCGTCGAAGTCGTTGAGGTCGAACACGAGCGCGCGCTCCGGCGAGCCGAAGAGGCCGAAGTTGAGCAGGTGCGCGTCGCCGCAGAGCTGGACCTGCAGGCCGCTGTGTCCCGACTGCGCGAGGTCGTGCGCCATCAGCCCCGCCGAGCCGCGGAAGAAGGTGAACGCGCTGCGCAGCATGCGCCCGTGACGGATCGGCACGAGCCACGGCAGTCGATCGTTGTCAGCGGCGACCGTGAGCGCCACCGCGTCGCGCGTGCTCGGCGCCGGTGCGAGCTCGCCCAGCTGCTGCAGCGACAGCGCCTCGCGGGCGGCCTTGCCCGTCGCGCGGCGCTCGGCACGCGACGGGTGCTCGGGCCAGGTCGTGGTGTCGCCGGAGGTCATGCGGTCAGTCTAGGCGGCTTCCGCGAGCGGAGCCCGGTGACTAGAGTGCGGCCATGGCGATCAATCCGACGCACGCGATCCGCCTCACCTACTGCGTCCCCTGAGGCGCCACACCGCACGCCGCGAGTCTCGCGGCGAAGATCCTCGGCGGGTGGGGCCCGATCCTCCGTGAGCTGACGCTGATTCCGGCGAGCGGTGGCATCTACGACATCGAGATCGACGGCGCGAGGGTGTACTCCAAGCACGCCGAGGGGCGCAAGGGATATCCCGCCGATGACGAGGTGCTGCCGGCGATCCGCGCCGTCCTCGGCGACGAGGTGCTCGAGCGGCAGTAGGCGATAATGGCACCGTTGCTCGGGTGGGGCCGTCGCGGCGGCGAATGCGATGTCCGTACGCTGGACGCTCAACGCTGGCGGGCGTGAAGAAACGCAGGCGGGCGTGAAGAGTGCGTACTCATGACGTACGGCGGAGCCGGGCGTCAGAAGTGCGCACTCGGCACGTACGCCGTGGGGTCGGATCGCGTCTCTGGGCTGGACTGGGTGGACCAGCGTCGGGCGTACGTGCCACGTGCGCACTTCTGACGCCCGCGGCTACGCCGCGTACGTCATGTGTACGCACGTTTCACGCCCGCCGAGGTACGCACGGTGCACGCCCACCCCTACTGGACTTCCAGCCGCGGTTGAAGCGACATGCCGGAACTTGGAGCGACATGCCGGAACTACCCGTGCGTGATGTCTTCGTGACGTCGCTCCGCGTCGCGCAGATACGCGGGCTGCCGCACGAGCGAGAGATCGACTTCGAGGTCCACGGCGTCGCTGACGAGCGCGCCGGTCGGGTCGAAGCGGATGCCGTAGTCGCTGCGCATGATCCGAGCCGTCATCGAGATGCCCACGCGATCGTGGCCGTACGGATCCTTTGCCAGGCCGCCGCTGACCGCATTGAAGGCGATCTCGCGCGTCTCGCCATGCAACGACAGCGTGCCGTCAACGACGAAGTCGCCGCTGCCTGAGCGCACCGCCTCGACCTCGAACGCAATGCGCGGATACGCCTCGGCGTGCAGAAAGTCGGGACCCTTGACGTGGTTATCGCGCGCGTCGCTGCCCGTGCTGAAGCTGTTCGCCGAGACCGTGGCCGTCCCGCTCACGACGCCATCGGCGACCGCAAACGATCCGTTGACGCCCGCGAAGCGACCGCGCAGCCTCGTGATGCCAAGGTGCTGCACGACGAAGCCGACCGTCGAGTGGTCCGGATCGATCGTCCAGCGACCGGGCGGCACGAGCTCGACCACCGGTGCCGTGATCTCCGGCGACGACGTCGAGAGCGCCACGACTCGTGCTCCTGATACGGGCGCATCGGTGGTGTCAGCGACGCGCTGGCGTGGTG
>JBPCSK010000458.1:0-1166 GCA_051007275.1 Gaiellales bacterium
CTTCGCGCGGTGGCGGCGCAGGAAGGGCAGGGGCTCACCGCCGGTCGGGGGCGGCGCGCCATAGGCGAACGACTGGGACACGACGACGCGGACGTCGTCGGGATCGACCTCTATGCGACGGGGTGCATCCCCAGTGCTGCCGTTGCCGTCCATGGTGCGCCTCCCACATTCGCTGCGGCAGCCGTTGCCTCCTGCTCCGTGCGGAACAGGCCAAACACGACTGAGCCGCTGCCTGAGACGCATGCTGCCATCGATCCGAGCGCCCGGAACTGCTCGCGCAGGTCGCGACAAGCCGGCTCCAGCTCCTCCGCGGGCACCGCGAGGTCGTTCTCGATCAGCGCGGCCATCTCCTCGAGCGTGCGCGGGAGCGCGATCGTCGTCGGCAGCGGGCGGGCATCGGCGACGTAACGCTGGTACACGTCGCGCGTCGCCAGCGGCCGGCCGGGATGGGCCAGCGCCAGCCAGCCGGCGGGCAGCTGGCCGAGCACCTCGACGCGGTCGCCGCGCCCGCGCGCCACCGTTGCCTCGTCGTGCAGCAGCGCGGGGACGTCGGAGCCGATCAGTGCCGCCAGCCGCTGCAGCTCGCTGTCGATCAGCGGGCGCGGCAGGAGGTCGTTGGCGAAGCGCAGCGCGGCGGCAGCGTCGGCCGACCCGCCGCCGAGGCCCGCGCCGTGCGGGATGCGCTTGTCGATGTGCACGTGGAAGCCGGCGCTGTGCCCGGCCGTCTCGCAGAGCAGGCGCAGCGCCCGCGTGACGAGCGTGTCGCCGCCGGGGATCGCGGGGCAGTCGACCGACGTCTCGGCTGCATCCGAGATCAGCAGCACGTCGGCCAGCGAGATGCGGGCGATCAGCGTGACGAGCTCGTGGTAGCCGTCCTCGCGGCGCGGACCCACCCGCAGCAGCAGGTTGATCTTCGCGCACGCGCGGACGATCGCGGCGTCCTCGGTCATGCGTCCACCGTAGTCGCTGCCAGCGCGTCGAGCAGCACGGGCCAGCCCTCGGGCGCGATCGCCTCGGCGCGGATGCGCAGGTCGTGGCCGAGGTCCGTCAGCACTGCCTCGGCCTGCGCGCGGGACGCGAGGTTCGCCATGGTCAGGCCGTTCACGAGCGTCTTGCGGCGGTGCTGGAAGCCGGCGTGCACGAGGCGGGCGAGCGCGTCCCACGAC
>JBPCSK010000459.1:0-2293 GCA_051007275.1 Gaiellales bacterium
GTCCGACCCCGACGTGGAGTCGGCGCTCGCGCTCGTCCACTCCCGCTTCTCGACGAACACCCTCGGCACATGGGACCTCGCGCACCCCTTCAACATGATCGCCCACAACGGCGAGATCAACACGGTGCGCGGTAACGCCAACTGGCTCGCCGCCCGCGAGCCGCAGCTGCACAGCAAGCTGTTCGGCGGCGACCTGCAGAAGCTCTACCCCATCACCGAGGAGCGCTGGTCGGACTCGGCCAAGCTCGACGCCGCGCTGGAGCTGCTGGTCCAGGCCGGCCGGCCGCTCGAGCACGCGCTCGCGATGCTGATCCCGCCCGCGTGGAGCGACACGACGCTCGATATCGACGACGACGTCCGCGCGTTCTACGAGTACCACACCACGCTCGTCGAGCCGTGGGACGGGCCCGCCGCCGTGATCGCCACCGATGGCGACAAGGTCGTCGCCACCCTCGACCGCAACGGCCTCCGCCCCGGGCGCTGGCTGCGCACGAAGGACGGTCTCTGCGTGCTCGCCTCGGAGATCGGCGTGCTCGACTTCCCCGAGTCGGAGATCGTCGAGACGGGTCGCCTCGAGCCGGGCCGCATGCTGATGTTCGACACCGCGTCCGGCCGTGTCGTGCAGGACCGCGAGATCAAGCGCGTCCTCTCGCGCCAGCGCCCGTACCGCCAGTGGCTGGACCAGTACAAGCTGCACCTCGACGACCTTCGACCGCAGCAGGGCGTCGCGATCGAGGAGCACGCGCTCCCGCTGCAGCATCGGATCTTCGGCTACACCCGCGAGGACCTCACGCTGCTGCTGACGCCGATGGCCACGACCGGAGCGGAGCCGATCGGCTCGATGGGCGACGACACGCCGCTCGCGGCGCTGACGAGCCGCAACCGCCTGCTCCCCAGCTACTTCAAGCAGCAGTTCGCGCAGGTCACGAACCCGCCCGTCGACTCCGAGCGCGAGCGCCTCGTGATGAGCCTGCGCGTCGGCGTCGGGGCAATCGGCAACCTGCTGACGGAGACGCCAGAGCATTGCCGCCGCGTCACGACGCTCAGCCCGATCCTCACGAACGGCGAGCTGGAGAAGCTGCGCGCTCTGCGCCGCGACGGCTTCCGCGCCGCCACGATCTCGACGCTCTATCCCGTGGCCGAGGGCGAGAAGGGCCTCGCCAAGGCGCTCGAGCTGGTGTCGCGCGAGGCGTCGCAGCTGGTCTGGAGCGGCACGACGATCCTGATCCTGTCCGACCGCGGCGCCGACGAGACGATGGCGCCGATCCCGCCGCTGCTCGCCACCGCGGCCGTGCACTCGCACCTCGTCCGCCAAGGCGCCCGCACGATGTGCGGCCTCGTCGTGGAGTCGGGTGAGCCACGCGAGACGATGCACATGGCGCTGCTGATCGGCTACGGCGCCTCGGCCGTGAACCCGTACGTCGCGCTCGAGACGCTGCGGGACCTGCACGCCAAGGGCGAGCTCGGAAACCTCGAGCTCGGTGAGGCGCGCAAGCGCTACATCCAGGCGCTCGGCAAGGGCCTGCTCAAGATCTGCTCGAAGATGGGCATCTCGACGATCCAGAGCTACCGCGGCTCGCAGATCTTCGAGGCCGTCGGACTCGGCCGCACGCTCGTCGACCGCTACTTCCCCGGCACGATCTCACGCGTCGGCGGGCTCGAGCTGGTCGACATCGCCGACGAGATCCGCGAGCGCTACCAGCTTGACGTCGAGCCGCTCGAGGCGACGGACCTGCTCGACGCCGGCGGCGAGTACCAGTACCGCATCGGCGGCGAGCGTCACGCCTGGCGCCCCGACTCGATCGTGAACCTCCAGCGCGCGGTGCGCGACGACGCCTACGAGAGCTACCGCGCGTTCGCGGACGAGATCGACGCCGGCACGGATCGCGCGATCGCGCTGCGCGACGTCCTCGACGTCGTGCCGGCTGGCCCCGCCATCCCCCTCGACCAGGTCGAGCCGTCGCACGAGATCGTGAAGCGCTTCGTGACGGGCGCGATGAGCATGGGATCGATCTCGCGCGAGGCACACGAGACGCTCGCGATCGCGATGAACCGCATTGGCGGTCGCTCCAACACGGGCGAGGGTGGCGAGGATCCCGCGCGGTCCACGCCGGACGAGAACGGCGATCTGCGCCGCTCCGCGATCAAGCAGGTGGCGTCGGGCCGCTTCGGCGTCACCACGCCCTACCTCGTGGATGCCGATCAGATCCAGATCAAGATGGCGCAGGGTGCGAAGCCCGGCGAGGGCGGCCAGCTGCCCGGCCACAAGGTCGACGACTACATCGCGCGGCTC
>JBPCSK010000460.1:0-8277 GCA_051007275.1 Gaiellales bacterium
TCGTGGCGGCGCTCACCTCGATCGCGATGCTGCTCTTCATCCTCGGCGCGCGGCGCTGATCCCGACGACGGCGCCTCGTCGTCGTAGTCTTCGCTCGTGCCCGCGTCTCCCGGAGAAGCCCTCGACCTCGGGTCGCTGCACATCCAGCTCTACGGGGTGTGCGTGCTGCTCGGCTTCTTCGTGTGGGTGCTCATCACGGCACGCCTGTGGCAGCGCGGGGGCGGCGACGCGATCGAGGCCGCCTGGGCGTGCCTGCTCGCCGCGCCCGTGGCCTTCCTCGGCGCGCGCCTGTACCACGTCATCACGGCGTACGGCGTGTACGAGGCCGACCCGACCGGGATCTTCGACGTCGCGCACGGCGGGCTGAGCATCTTCGGTGCGGTCGCCGGCGGTCTGCTGACGCTCGTGGTGTACGCCAATCGGCGCGGCTGGCCGATCGCCACGTTCCTCGACTGCGCCATCGTCGGAGTGCCGCTTGCGCAGGCAATCGGGCGGTGGGGCAACTACTTCAACCAGGAGCTGTTCGGATGGCCGACGAGCCTGCCGTGGGGGCTCCACGTCGATGAGGCGTTCCGGCCGTACGGGTACGCGACGTACGAGCAGTTTCAGCCGGTCTTCCTGTACGAGTCGCTGCTCGACATCGGCATCTTCCTCGCGCTCGGCTTCCTTTGGCGGCCCCTGCACGAGCGCTTCCGCGCGGGGTGCATCGTCGGCGCCTACCTCGTCCTGTACGGCCTGGTGCGGGTGCTGATGGAGACGCTGCGGATCGAGCCGGCGCTCGAGATCGGTCCATTTCGCATCAATCTCGTCGTCTCCGTGCTGATCGTGCTGACGGGCGTGCTGATCCTGCTCATGTCGGATCGGCGGCGGCCTCAGCGGCTCTGAACTCCGCGCGGCTCCGCGCGCGTCATGTGACACAACCCGGTGCTACCTTGGCGGTATGAGCGACGAGCCGCAAGAGGAGCGCCGAAAGAGCCGCCCCGCGAAGCACCCGATCACACCCAAGGGCAATCCGATCACGGTCACCGAGATGCTCGATCGCCTGCTGCCTCCGAATCCGGCGTTTCTCCGGGACATCGAGATCGCACAATCGGAAGACCGCCTCGCCGGTTGAAGGCGCTTGTCGATACGTCGGCGATTGTGGGGCGAGAGCGCCGCGGCATCTCCTTGCGGCAGTTCGACGAGTGGAGCGTGTCCGCCATGACGGTCGGCGAGCTCGCGCTGGGTGTCGAGATGGCCGTTGACCCGGACGAGCGGGCGATTCGGCGGCACACGCTCGTACGTGTCGAGGACGATTTTGAGGTACGCGAGGTCGATGCTGCGGTGGCGTTTCGCTATGGCGCGTTGATGGGTCAGGCCCGCCGTGGTGGGAGGCGACCGAGCACGGCCGATACGCTCATCGCTGCGACGGCTTTGGTCGACGGCCTGCCGCTGATCACGCAGGACGCGGACTTCCTCGCCTTCGAGGGTCTCGACGTGATCCTGGTCTAACGACGGGCGCCGCGGCGGCCTATCCATCGCCGGAGCAGCCACAGGGCTGCGAGGACGAGGACGGCGATCGCCACAAGCTTCGGGATCAGCCCGATCGCCGGGGGAATCACCCAGTGCCCGATCAGCGCGACCGCCACGACCAGCGCGATCAGGGCAGCGCGCGCGGCGGTCGTCGGCAGGTGCGGTCGGCTCATCGCGCCGCGGCTTCGGCCCAGTCGCCGTAGAGGCCGCGGTAGCGCCCGCCGCGCTCGAGCAGCTCATCGTGCGAGCCTGCCTCGACCACCTTGCCGTGCTCGAGCACCACGATCAGGTCGGCGTTGCGGATGGTGGAGAGGCGGTGCGCGACGACGAAGGCGGTGCGGTCGGCGAGCAGGCGCGCCAGCGCCTCCTCGATGTGGGCCTCGGTCTGGATGTCGACGCTCGACGTCGCCTCGTCGAGGATCAAGAGGCGCGGATCGACGAGCAGTGCGCGCGCGAAGGCGATCAGCTGACGCTGCCCGATTGACAGGCGCCCGCCGCGCTCGGCCACGCGCTCGTCGTAGCCGTCCGGGAGCTGCTCGATGAAGCGGTCGGCGCCGACCTCCCGCGCCGCCGCCTCGACCTCGGCACGCGTTGCGTCGGGTCGGCCGAATGCGATGTTCTCGTGGATGGTGCCGTTGAAGAGGAAGCCCTCCTGCGGCACCATCGCGATCTGCTCGCGCAGCGACGCGATCGTCACGCCGCGCAGATCGTGGCCGTCGATCGTGATGCGCCCTGACTGCGGGTCGTAGAAGCGCGCCAGCAACTTGATGATGGTGGACTTGCCCGCACCGGTGTGCCCGACGAGCGCGACGGTCTGGCCGGCCTTGACGTCAAGCTCGAGGCCGTCGACCACGGGGCGCTCGGGGTTGTAGCCGAAGCGCACCTGCTCGAACCGGACTGCACCCGCCAGCATCGGCAGCGGCGTCGCGTCGGGCGTGTCCACGAGCGTGGGCTCGTCGTCCATCACGTCGAAGATCTTGTCGAGGGCGGCGGTGCCCGCCAGGATCGTGTTGTACACCTGGCTCAGCTGCTGGACCGGATCGAAGAACGAGGCGAGGTAGCCGATGAACGCCACGAGCACGCCGATCTCGATCGTGCCGTCGACGTACAGGTAGCCGCCGTACCCGAACACGATGCAGGTGGCGACCGCGGCGAGGAACTCGACCGTGGGGAAGTACCAGCCGCTCGACGTCACGGTCGTGCGGTTGGCGTTGCGGTAGGACTCGTTCAGCTCGGCGATCTGCGCGCGGCTCTTGGCCTCGCGGCGGTACGCCTGGATCACGCGGATCCCGTTGAGGTCCTCCTGCAGCGATGCGGTGACGAGGGCGAGCCGCGAGCGCATCTGCCCGTAGGCCTTGGCCGACTGGCCGCGGAAGACGAACGTGAGGATCTCCATCAGCGGGAAGACGATGATCGTCGCCAGCGCGAGGCGGAAGTCGAGGAACAGCAGGATGCCGCCCGCGACGGCGAGCGTGAGGACGTTGCGCACGGTGGAGGTGAGCCCGTCGGTGACGAGCTGCTGCAGCGCCTCGACGTCGTTGGTCAGGCGCGAGATCAGCACGCCGGTGCGCTGCTTCTCGAAGTAGCCCATGGACAGGCTCTGCATGTGCTGGAAGAGGTCGACGCGGAGATCGTTGAGGACGCGCTCGCCGACCCAGCCGGTGAGGTACGTCTCGACGCGTGCGAGGGCGATGCCGACGATGCCGACGCCGATCACGACCCCGGCGATGATCATCAGGAGCTGCGTGTCGCGCGGGATGATCGCGGAGTCGATCGCCGACTTCATCAGGAGCGGTAACGCGAGCGTGCAGCCGAGCACGCCGAACATCGCCACGATGGCGCCGAGCAGGCGCAGCCGATAGGGACCGACGTAGGTGCCCAGCCGTCGGATCCGCAGCAGCCCCTGCTTGCGCTTGCCCTTGCCGGAGACGACCTCGCCGCCCGCGGGACCCCAGCCGCGGCTCACGACGCCTCCTCCTCGTGCCCGACGGGGATGATCACGTGGTCACCGTCGGCGTTGACGAAGCGGCGATCGACGAGTCCATGGTCGTGGATCTCGCGGTACACGTCGTTCGTGCCGATCAGCTCGTCGTGCGTGCCGTCGGCCACGATGCGCCCGTCGTCGAGCACGACGATGCGGTCGGCCAGCGCGATCGTCGACAGGCGGTGGGCGATGATCAGCGTGGTGCGGCCCTGCATGACCTCCTCGAGGGCGTCTCGGATGCGGCTCTCCGTCGAGGCGTCGACCGATGCGGTCGCGTCGTCGAGGATCAGGATGCGCGGGTCGAGCAGCAGGGCGCGGGCGATCGCGATGCGCTGGCGCTGGCCGCCGGACAGCGTCAGGCCGCGCTCGCCGACGAGCGTGTCGTACCCGTCGGGCAGCTCCTCGATGAACGCCGCGGCCTGTGCGCGTTCGGCCGCCAGGCGCACCTCGGCCTCCGAGGCCTCGGGACGGCCGAAGGCGATGTTGTCGTGGATCGAGGCGCTGAACAGGTAGGTGTCCTCGGCGACGGTGCCGATCGCGCCACGCAGCTCGTCGAGCCGCAGGGCGCGCACGTCGACGCCCTCGACCAGCACGCGGCCGGTGGTGACGTCGTAGAAGCGCGGCACGAGCTGCGTCAGCGTCGTCTTGCCGGACCCCGTGCGGCCGATGATCGCGACCGTGGTGCCAGGCGCGATGTCGAGCTCGACGTCACGCAGGATCGGGTGCTCGGGGCGGTAGCCGAACGTGACGCCCTCGAAGCGGATGGAGCCGCCGCCAGCCGGCAGCGGCAGTGCGTCGTCGGCGTCCTCGATGCTCGGCTGCATGTCGAGGATCTGGAAGATGCGCTGGCTCGACGCCACGAACCGCTGCGTGTCACCGATCCAGCCGCCGAGCATGCGCAGCGGCATCACGATCAGGGCGACGAGCAGGCTGTAGGTGACGAAATCGCCGAGGCTCATGCGGTCCGTGATCACCGCGTAGCCGCCCACGGCAATCAGGAGCGCCAGCGAGATCGTCGGCAGGAAGTCCATGATCGGGACGTACTGCGAGCGGAGGCGCGTGGCCTCGACGTTCCAGGCGAAGACGTCGTTGGCGCGATCGCGGAAGCGGTTGACCTCCTGCGCCTCCTGCCCGAATGCCTTGATCACGCGGACGCCGACGACGCTCTCCTCGGCCTGCGTCGTGACCTGCGCGAGCGCCTGCTGCGCCTCGGTCACGATCGGCTGCGAGCGGCGCGAGTAGAGGATCGCGAGCAGCGCCAGCGGCGGCACGATCACGAGGACCATCAGCGCAACCAGCGGATTCATCCAGAACAGCACCGCCATCACCGCGATGATGCTGACCGAGTGCTGCGTGAAGAAGAGGATGCCGTAGCCGAGGTACAGGCGCAGCGTCGTCAGGTCGACGGTCGCGCGGCTCATGATCTGCCCGGTCTGATTGCGGTCGAAGAACGGGAACGACAGCGACAGCAGGTGGTGGTACACCAGATTGCGCAGATCGCGCTCGATGTTGACGGCCATCGTGCCGGAGATGATCCGACGCAGGTACATGATGATGAAGCGCCCGATCGCGAGGACGAGGATCAAGCCGATCAGGTACCTCAGCTGGTCCGTGTCCTTGGGCTTCATCGCCTCGTCGACCACGCGGCCGGTCGCCCACGGGATCGCGATCGTGAAGACCTGGCCGGCGATCGCCAGCACGATCGAGATCGCGAGGACCAGCCGGTGGTCGCGCATCAGGCCGATGCCGCGTCGCAGCGTGGGCCAGAAGGCCCTGCGCACTTCGGCGCCGGAGGTGAGTTCGAGTGGGTCTTGGAGCATGGTGGAGGCCGGGGCCTCATCAGGTGAACGTCGCGCTGGCCGCGCGGCTTCCCGGAGACCTATCGCAGCCCGAAATGGGCTTCGACGATCTCCGCCGCTGCATCGTACTGCGCGTCGTCGACGTGCAGCTCACGTGGGCCCATCGCGAGAAACCCTGGCACGTCCATGCCGATCGGCCGCTTGATGACGACGGCGATCCCCTCGCCCTGGAGCAGGCCGGCGATCATCTCGGCCTCCATCAGGTCGGGTGTCCAGGTGAGGCGGCGCATGCCCTCATTCAATCAGAGCGGCTCGGTTCCGCCGTGGTGCGCCCGGGAGCACCATCGCGGTAGAGCCTCAGTGGTCGTCGGGACGGCCGCCGTTCTTGACGAACACGGCCTCGCCGCGCTCGCGGAACGGGATGTCGATCCGGTCCAGGTCGCGCGGCACCACCACGTTGCCGTGGATGGCCTCGGCCTCGAGCTTGATCTGCTTCGGCGACGAGCGCATGGAGACGTGCGTGAGCGCGAGCATCCGCGCCCGCGCCTCGACGGCGATCTCGGCGGCCTCCCGGGCGGTGGAGTGCTGCGTCTCGCGGGCGCGTTCGAGGTCCTCGTCGAGGAACGTCGCCTCGTGTACGAGCAGGTCGCAGTCGACGGCACGCGCGACGATGGCGTCGCAGGGGCGCGTGTCGCCGCTGAACACGAGCGTGCGACCGAGACGCGTCTCGCCGACGAGGCCCGCGGGGTCGATCACGGTGCCGTCCTCGAGCGTGATCGTCTCGCCGCGCTGCAGCCGTCCGTAGAGCGGCCCGTTGGGCACGCCGAGCTCGCGCGCCCGGTCGACGTCGAAGCGGCCGGGACGATCATCCTCGATCAGGGCCCAGCCGACGCTCTTCACGCGGTGGCGCGTGCCGATCGCCTCGAGCCGGTAGTCGCCGCTGGCGATCTCGCCACCGGGCTCCACCTCGACCACGGCGAACGGGTAGGGCAGCTTGCCGATCACGGCGTCGAGATCGCGCAGCGTCTTCCTGATGCCCTCGGGGCCGTACAGCGCCAGCGGCGCGGTGCGCTCCCGCAGCGCGAAGGTGCGCAGCAGCCCGGGCAGGCCGAGCACGTGATCCGCGTGACCGTGCGTGATCAGGATGATGTCGATGTCGGAGAGGCCGGCGACGCTCTGCATCAGGCGGCGCTGCGTGCCCTCGCCGCAGTCGATCAGGATGCGCTCGCCGCCTCGGCGCACGAGCGTGGCCGCGGTCTGCCGAGTGGCGGAGGGCACCGAGCCGGCGGTGCCGAGGAAGATGACGTCGAGGTCCACGCGGGGCGGAAGCCTACCCCGGTCGGCGCGCGCAGGCTACGAGCCGGCCTGGAGCGCCTTGGAGATGCGCTTGATCAGCGCGGGATCCTTGACGGCGGGATCGATCGTGACGGCCTTGCCGTAGGCGTCGAAGGCGGCCTGCGCGTTGCCGGCGGCGAGCGCCTTCTCCGCACGGTGCAGCTCGTTGGTGGCGGCCTGGTTCTTGAAGGCGGCGACGCGAGCGGGGGCGTCGGCGAACCCGCCGAGCGCGGCCATCTCGCTGATCGCCTGCTCGCGCCTGCCGGCCATGAAGTCTGCCTCGGCGCGGTCGTACGCGGCCTGCGCGGCGAGCTGCGCGTTCTGGTTCGCGGCGATCTGCGCGACCATCACCTTCTGTGAGGTTGCGATCACCTGGCCGAGCTGCGGCGCGGCCTGCAGCGCACCATCGACGGAGGCGCGGGCGCCGGCGATGTCCCCGGCGGCCAGCTGCGCCTCGGCCTGCACCGACAGCGCGACGGCGTTCTTCACGTCGCCGCGATGGCGGGCCCATGAGCGCGCAGGCTGGACGACGACGATCGCGGAGATCGCCAGCAGGACCAGCATCAGCAGCGCACCGAGGATGCGCCCGCGTGGGACGACGCGTGGCACCCAGCGGTCAAGCAGGTGCATCTGCCGCCAGGCGATCCAGATGCCGACGACCACGAACGGCAGGAAGCCGATGAAGGCGATCTTGCTCATCGCGCCACCGGCGAGCAGCGCGAGGATGCCAATGGCCGCCGCACCCTGGATGGCATAGCGGTTGGATGGGCGCAGCACGACGACGCCGCCCTCGCCGACGTCGCCCGGGGCAGGGCGCGTGCGGACGCCGTGGCGCTTGAGGACGTCCTCGGCGAAGTCGAGCGGCTCGCGCTCGGCCTCCTGGATCTCCTCGGGCGTGGCGTCGTCCGGCAGCGGCTCGGGATCGTAGGGGAGCGGCAGGGTCTCGAGGAGGTCGCTGACGCGCAGGCTGAGGCCCGGCTCGCCCGCCTTCTCCGACTTCTGGCGGAGGCCCTGCGCGCGCTCGCGCAGCTCGCCCCAGCTGATGCGCTGCTGCTCGATCGTGCTCATGCCGCGGAGTGTACCGACCGTCCGATCGGAAGCGGACGGGAGCCCGTGTCTATGCTGCCGTCATGGCGAAGAAGAAGCAGCGCGAGCGCGAGGAGCGGTATCGCCGCCACGGCGTGGAGCGACCCGAGTCCCCGCAGCGCGAGATCAAGGCGACGCACCCCGACGATGCCCCGGCGAAGGCCAAGGGCAAGGGCTCGTCCAAGGCGCGTTCGAGTGCGGCTCGCGGCCGCAAGCCGGTCGCGTACCCCACGCTGCGCCGCTGTCTGGTGCGCGCGCCGATCTTCGGCCTGATGTGGTTCGTGATCTCGCGCTTCCTGCTGTCGGGCGCCTCGCGCACGATCAACGAGGACGCCTTCCAGGCGATCATCCTGACCGTCGCGATGGTGCCGCTCCTGTACTTCGCCGACAAGGTGACGTACACGCTCGCCAAGCGCCGGAACCAGCCCGTCGCCGAGCCCGGCCCCGACGGCTGGCTCGGCTTCAAGCGCTAGGGCGGACATGACACCCGCGCGGACGTGGTGTCCTCCCTTTGAGGCGGAGATCAACCCAGCGGCGGTGCGTGGGGGCGGACACCACATC
>JBPCSK010000461.1:0-1125 GCA_051007275.1 Gaiellales bacterium
GAAGTTCCGCTCCGAGACCGCGGTCGAGTAGATGTTGGCGAACCCCTTCTCGGACTCATCCACGACGAGGATCGCCGCGACCAGCGTCCCGAGGGGCACGGCGAGGATCACGGCGACGCCTGCCGAGGCACTGTCGATGCCGCCGGCCTGCACCGCGGCGAGGATGCCGACCGCGAAGGTGAGGGTGCTGGCGATGCCGAAGCCGAGACCGACGCCGAGCGCAGCGCCCTTGATCGAGCGCGCGAAGCGCGTGTAGTCGGGGACGAGCGGCTGCCAGGACGCGAAGTTGGCCACGACGAGGTCGATTGCGGCCATCAGCCCGATGCCGCCGGCCGCTGCGGTCGCGAGCTCCGACGACGTGCCATCGATCGCCAGGCGCAGCAGCAGGTAGATGATGGTGATGGTGACGAGCGGCGTGACGAAGCGCTTGAGAACCCGGCGCGTCACGTTCTCCGGGCCGATGATCGACATCGCCGTGCCGATCGCGCCGGCGGCGACCGCGAATGGCCAGCGCGCGTCGACGTCGACGATCAGGCGCGCGGCCTCCGCGATCACCAGAATCTCGAACGTGCCCCAGCCGAAGCCCTGGATGATGTTGAGGGCGGTGGGGAGGTACGAGCCGCGGTCGCCGAGCGCGCGCCGCAGCACGACCATGCCGGGCTGACCCGACGCGGCGCCGAGCGCACCGGTGGCGGCGAGCATCAGGCCGCCGATCACGCCGCCGATCACGGTGGCGATCAGCGCCCGCGTGGAGCCGGCGCCGTACGCGATCAGTCCCGCGCCCGCCACGATGCCGAGCAGGCTGATGCCCATGTTGGACCACAGGACGGCGACGTCGAAGCCGGTGAGGTGCCTGCGCTCGACCGGAATCGGCTCGGTGATCGGACGAGCCTCGGATGCGACGGGATGGGGCATGGGCATGAACTCCGGCAGCGTGAGACGAGGATGTCGGCACGCTGTCCCGCGCCGTCGAACGCGAGGAGTCTAGCCCACGTCGCTCAGAGACCCAAAGCGGACCCGTCGACGAGGCGCGTGGCAGCGGCCTCGCCGATCACCTCGGCGGCCATCTCGCGGGCGATGTCGAGACGCACGGGCGAGCGATCGCCGTGGCCGTCGGAGCCGATC
>JBPCSK010000462.1:0-1435 GCA_051007275.1 Gaiellales bacterium
GTCTTCCTCTTCGGCACGATCCTGCTGATGACCGGCCTGACGTTCTTCCACATCGAGATCACGGCCCGCATCCTCGGCGTCGCGCTCGTGCTGGAGTTCGTGGCGCTGCTCATCTTCGGCGCGCTGACGCTGATCCACGGCACGGGTCCGTCCGGCCTCGCGCTCGACTCGCTCAACCCGACCAACCTGTTCGACGGCAACAACAACCTCGCGATCGCCGGTGCGGGCGCGACGGGCATCGGCCTGTTCGCCGCGTTCTGGTCGTGGACGGGCTTCGAGATGGCGCCGAACTACGCCGAGGAGGCCAAGGAGCCGAAGAAGGTCATGGCTCCGGCGATGTACTCCGCGGTGATCGGCCTCGGCATCGTGTTCGTGTTCGTCACGTGGATCTTCGTCCTCGCGGCCGGCAAGCAGGGTGCGATCGACCTGGTCAACGCGCAGTTCGCCGGCGAGATCGGCTCGGCGTACTACCCGCTGACGGACAACGCCCTGACGATCGGCGGCAAGCACCCGCTGACGTGGGTCTTCGAGCTGCTGATCGTGACCGGCTCGTTCGCCTGCCAGATGGCGTTCTTCAACACGGGCTGCCGCTACCTGTTCTCCATGGGCCGTGAGGGTGCGCTCCCGAGCGCACTCGGCAAGACGCACCCGAAGCACCACTCGACGCACGTCGCCGGCGTCGTCGCCGGCATCATCGTGTTCGTCTACGTCGGCATCTTCTTCCTGTACGACTCGACGACGCTCGGCGCGCTGATGAAGCTCGGCACGTGGAGCCCGCTGCTCGGCGTGTCGGCGATCCTCGCGATCCAGGCGCTCGTCTCGGCCGCGATCGTCGTGTACTTCTGGACGAAGGCGCGTGACGGCTTCAACTGGTTCAAGACGCTGGTCTGCCCGATCGTCGCCCTGGTCACGCAGGCCTACGCGGTGTACCTGCTCGAGGCCAACCGCGAGGCTCTGGCCGCCACCTCCGGCGTGCCGTTCATCACGTATCTGTGGCTCTGGCCGATCATCGTGTTCGTGGTCGGCATGATCATCGCCCTGGTGCTGCGCTCGACGGATCCGGCGAAGTACGCCGGCATCGGCCGCTACATGCACGAGGACGTTCCGGCCGAGGCCTAACCCTCAGCACGCGGCCCCCGTCCGATGCGATTCGGACGGGGGCCTTCGTGCGCCTAGGCTTTCCACATGGCGACTCCCACCGAAGATCTCAGCCGCGTCGATCTGATCACGCCGGAGCTCTGGGAGGAGCAGGTCCTCCACGACGAGTTCGCGCTGCTGCGCCGCGAGGATCCCGTCCACTGGCACGAGGAGCCGGCGCCGAACCACGGCTTCTGGGCGATCACGAAGCACGAGGACGTGGTCGCCGTCTCGAAGAGCCCGCAGGTGTTCTCGTCGGGCGAGGGCCTGACGATGCTGGAGGAGGTCGAGCCCGACT
>JBPCSK010000463.1:0-3864 GCA_051007275.1 Gaiellales bacterium
GCGCGGCGCCGGTTTTTTCGATGGGGGTGCGGCTGGAGTGGACATCGCCCGCGCACTTTGTATATTGGATCCAATCTTCCCGAGGAGGGGTGGCCATGGCCGCCGTCGAGGCACCCGAATTCAATCTGCTCGACCACCAACTGTTTGCCGAGCGCGAGCCATGGGACGTGTTCGAGTACCTGCAGCGCGAGGCGCCGGTCTACCGCCATCCCGACGATGCTGACGGGTTCTGGTGCATCACGAAGTACGACGACGTCCTCGACGTGCTCAAGCGCGCCAAGGTCTTCTCCTCGCAGGCCGGTGGCTCGGCGCGCATCGGCCACGTCGAGCCTGATGTGCTGGAGGCGCGCCGCAACTTCATGGAGACCGACGCGCCGCTGCACAACGAGTGGCGCAAGCAGTTCGCCCGCGATTTCACCCCCAAGTCGATCGCCCGCTACGAGGATCAGCTGCGGGTGATCGTCGACCAGGTGCTCGATGAGGCCTTCGAGAAGCAGGACATCTGCTTCGTCCACGACATCGCCGCGCTGATCCCGATTCGCGTGCTCGGCACGATCCTCGGCCTGCCGCCGGAGCAGTTCGACCGCTTCATCGAGCTCGGCGACCGCATGATCATCGACTCCGATCCGGAGATCGCGATCCACGTCGCCGGCTCACCGGAAGCCGAGGCGTTCAAGTACCTGCCGTTCGGCAGCGAGGCGGCAGCGGAGCTGTGCGCGATGGGGCGCCAGACGATCGACGCCCGCCGCATCGAGCCGAAGGAGGATGTGCTCTCGATCCTCGCCAACATGGAGATCGGCGGGCACCTGCTCGGCGATCGCGACCTCGACAACAACTTTGCGCTGTTCGTCGTCGCCGGCAACGAGACGACGCGCCAGTCGATGGCGCTGGGCCTGCTCGCCCTGCTCCGCGACGAGCGGGCGATGGCCGAGTTCTCTCAGCCCGGCGCCGCCACGGACCAGGCCGTCGACGAGCTCGTGCGCATCGCGTCGCCGGTGTGGCACTTCCGTCGCACGGCGCTCGAGGACACCGAGGTGCGTGGGCAGGAGATCAAGGCCGGCGAGCGCGTCGTCGTCTGGTTCGCACCGGCCAATCGCGATGCCGAAGTCTTCGAGAACCCGCACGCGCTTGACTTCACGCGCAAGAAGGACGAGCACCTCGCCTTCGGTCGCGGTGGCCCGCACTACTGCCTCGGCACGCACCTCGCGCGGCTCGAGATCCGCGTGCTGTACGAACAGCTCTTCCCGCGGCTCGCATCGATCGAGCAGACGGGGCAGGAGCGCCGCCTCGTGTCGAACTTCACGAACGGCCTCAAGCACTTCCCCGTTCGCATCACCGCCAAGTAGGCGGCGCACCGGGGGAGGAGAGTGGCGAGACCCGGGCTCGAACCGGGGACACCGCGATTTTCAGTCGCGTGCTCTACCAACTGAGCTATCTCGCCGCTGCGCGGCACGATACCAACGCCCGCGAGTCCGGCGCGCGGGTCGTCAGAAGAGACCGAGCGCGACGTGTGCGATCGCGAGCAGCACGGCGGTGATGGTCAGCGCGCCACCGACGAGCATCAGCATGCCGCCCGACTTCGGCACCTCTGAGTCGGCCGGGCCGCGCAGCAGCACCTGCCCCACCGAGTAGAGCGCGATCCCGAAGATCGCCAGCACGGCGGCGACCCACCAGATCACATCGACACCGGCCACAGCCGGATCCTGCCGCATGCGCCGTTGTTGCACAACCTTTACGGGAGCCTCCGAAAACCAGTGGTAGGTTGGGCGCAACCCGGAACACCCCGTCGAGGTGCCGGCCGGTGCGCAGGATTGCGCCGTGGGTCTGCGAAACCGCCTCGAAGGTACTCGCACTCTTGCGCCGTCACGTCGTCCACCCAACCCGCGTCGTCCTCATCGTCGTCACGTGCCTCGTCGCGCTGCTCGCGGCGTTGCCCGCACAGGCGTCGCCGAAGGGGGACATCGCCAGCAAGCGCGCGCAGGCCGAGGAGGCCCGCAAGCAGCTTGCCGTGCTCGGGTCGCAGCTCGAGCCGGCGATCGAGCGCTACAACAAGGCTGTCGAGGAGCTCAAGCAGGTCAACGCCGAGATCGCGTTCAACCAGAAGCAGATCAAGGTCACCGAAGCCAACCTTCGCGTCTCGCAGGTCGAGCTCGACTCCAAGCTCGAGCAGTCGTATCGGGTGGGCGAGCCGGACCTCCTCGCGTCGGTGCTGAGCCAGCAGTCGCTGTCGCAGGTGCTCGCAGTCACGGATCTCTTCGATCGCTCGCAGCACCAGGCCGCGGACATGATCGGCGGGCTGCAGCACACGAAGAAGACGCTCACGCGCCAGAAGCAGGACCTGCAAGTGGCGCAGGATCGGGCCGCCGCGCTCAAGGCCCAGCGCGCCGCGGACAAGCAGCGGATCGACGCGGGGATCGCGCAGAGCCAGCAGCTCGTCTCGGGCCTCGAGGGCGAGATCCAGCAGCTGATCCAGGAGGAGGCCGCCCGCCAGGAGCGGCTGCGCCAGGAGGCGCTCGCCGCGCTTGCCGCGCAGCAGGCCGAGACGAACGCTCCGGGGAACGACGTTGCGATCGGCGGCTCCGTCGCGGACACGGCCACGGCCGACGCCGGTTCGGCCGATGCGGCCACGACCGCTGACGCCCAGGGCGGCGGTGACCCGGCGCCTGCCGAGGCGCCGGTCAGCCTGCCTCCCACCGATGGGTCGATCGGTGCGCAGGCGGTTGCGATCGCCATGCAGTTCCTCGGCACGCCCTACGTCTGGGGCGGCTCGTCGCCTGGTGGGTTCGACTGCTCGGGCCTGACGGCCTATGCCTACGGCCAGGTCGGCATCAGCCTGAGCCACTACACCGGCGACCAGTGGAATGAGGGCGTCCACGTGCCCGCCGACCAGCTCCTGCCCGGCGACCTCGTGTTCTTCCACTCCGACCTGCACCACATGGGCATGTACATCGGCAACGGGCAGATGATCCACGCGCCGCAGACGGGCGACGTCGTCAAGATCGCGCCGCTGATGAGCGACTACGCCGGCGCCGTCCGGCCGTACTGATCGCGCGCCCCGGCGCCGACAGGCGCGGCGCCACCCGGACTCCGGTATTCTCTCGCTCGCTGCGCGCCCGTAGCTCAGCGGATAGAGCGCTGCCCTGCGGAGGCAGAGGTCGGACGTTCGAGTCGTCCCGGGCGCACTACGCGGAGGGTTCCGGTCTCGACCGGGACCCTCTTCGTGTTTCTTGGTCAATTTGGGCCCGGCCCCAGAATGACCAGAACAGCGTCAATCTGGGGCCGGGCCCAAATTGATGTGTCTAGGACAGGACGGTCGCCGTGATGCCAGTGGCGTCGAGTACCGCTCCGGCAGGCACCTCGACGCGCAGGATCGCGACGGCGCGGGGGCCATCGAGCCAAGGAGCATCAGCGACCGACGTGATGACGCCGGCCTCCTTGTCGTCCAACACAAGCTCCGTGCCCGGGGTGACGGCGGCGCTCAGTGCGATGCGACGCGGTCCGCGATTGGCGTGGCCTCGGCGGTGCAGGCGCGTGACCGGCTCCTGGCCGATGAAGCACCCCTTGGAAAACGACACCGCGGCGTCCACGAGGCCGACCTCGGCGGGCATCCAGCGCTCGTCGACGTCGTGGCCGAGGCGCACCTCGCCGGCTTCGACGCGCAGCGCCTCGACGGCGGCCTCATCGACCGCCACGGCGCCGGCACGCTCGGCCGCCTCGAGTGCACCCGGCAGTTCCTCCAGTGGCACGATCACGTCGCTGCGCGGCACATCGCCGAGCGCCGTTTCGATGCGAGCGCCCGCCAGGCCGATCGCCGCGGCACCCGGACCGATCAGCGATACGAGCGCCCACGCATCCGTCGCCTCG
>JBPCSK010000464.1:0-1710 GCA_051007275.1 Gaiellales bacterium
CGTTCGACGCCACCGGCTACGGCCGCTCCGACTGCCCCAACACCGAGCACTCGGTCGAGAACTGGGCGGATGAGGGCGCGCTGCTGCTCGACGCGCTCGGCCTCGACCGCGTCTTCGTGCACGGCACGTCGATGGGCGGCATGGTCACGATCGCCTTCGTCGGCAAGTACCCGGAGCGCACGATCGCGGCCTGCGCCGACTGTGGCATGGCGCGCTGCGACCTGTACCGCAAGGTCTACTTCGGCACCTGGCGCAAGATGGCCGAGGCGATGCCGCTGGACGACTTCTGCGACCTCGTGACGATCCAGGCCGTCGGCGACCAGTTCCTCGCGGACAACCCGGGCACGTTCGACCTCGTCCGCCACGTGATCCGCCTCAACCCGCCGTACACGATTCGCTGGGCCTGCCTCGCCATGGAGAACATGGACAACGAGCACATCGCCCGTCAGATCAAGCGCCCGATCCTGTTCACGAACGGCTCGCGCGACACGATGACCCCGCCCCGCCTCGCGACCGGGGGCTTCAGCGCCCATGACATCGCCGATGCGATCGGCGACTGGGCAACCGTGCACGAGTTCACCGAGATCGGCCATGCCGGCCTGCTCGAGTGCCCGGCTGAGGCCACCGAGCTCGTGACCGGCTTCTTCAAGCAGCACGCGGACGCCTAGGAGGCCCTGACCATGCACTTCGGCATCACCGTCCTCCCCGACCCGCCGTACACGGACCTCGTCCGCCTGTTCAAGCAGGCCGAGGACAACGGGTTCGAGATCGGCTGGACCTACGACTCGCACGTCCTCTGGCAGGACCCGTACCCGCTGCTGACGGCCGCCGCCCTGGGCACGGAGCGCATCAAGCTCGGCATGTGCGTGACGAACCCCGGCACGCGCGAGCCGACCGTGACCGCGTCGGCGCACGCCACCCTCAACGACAACTCGGGCGGCCGCGTCGTATTCGGCGTCGGCCGCGGCGACTCCGCGCGCCGCTACATCGGCCTGCAGCCAGTCAAGGTCGCCGAGTACGAAGCGGCGACGGCGATGATGAAGGACCTGATGAACGGCCGGAAGACCGAGTGGAACGGCAAGGAGCTCCAGCTCGAGTGGGCGAAGGACCTGCCGGAGATCCCGTTCTACCTCGCCGGCTACGGTCCGAAGGCGCTCGCTGTCGCAGGACGCCATGCCGAGGGCGTGATCATCCAGCTTGCCGATCCCGAGATCATCCAGTGGATCATGGGCCTGGCGCGCGCTGCCGCTGAGCAGGCGGGTCGCGACCCCGACGCCCTCGAGCCGATCGTCTGCGCCCCCGCGGTCCTGATGGACGACATGGCGGCGGCGCGCGACGCGTCCCGCTGGTTCCCCGCGATGGTCTCGAACCACGTGTTCGACCTGCTGCAGCGCTACGACAAGTCCGAGCTGCCCGAGGCGCTGACGTCCTACATGGAGCGCCGCGAGTTCTACAACTACGACGACCACTCGCGCGAGGGCGCTGCGCACGGCGAGTTCGTCGACGACGAGACCGCGGATCGCTTCAGCATCCTGGGCACCGTCGAGCAGCACGTCGCCAAGCTCAAGGAGCTCGAGGCGATCGGCGTGAAGCACTTCAACATCTATCTGATGGCCGGCGATCGCGAGCGCACGATCGACGTGTACGGCAAGGAGATCATCCCGCAGTTTGCGGGGTGATCTCGTTGCCGACGACGCGAGGGCCTCGAGG
>JBPCSK010000465.1:0-1326 GCA_051007275.1 Gaiellales bacterium
GTTCGACGTGCGTCCTAGAACAGCCCGACGACCGTGCCGTCGTCGGCCAGGTCGATCGCATTGGCGGCCGGCACGGCGCCGAGACCCGGCATCTGCAGCATCTCGCCGCACAGCGGCACCAGCATGCCGGCACCCGTGTACGAGCGGATGTCGCGGATCGGCACCGTGAAGCCCGTCGGGCGGTTGCGCAGCGTCGGGTCGTGCGACAGCGACAGGTGCGACTTCGCCATGCAGATCGGGAGGTGCGAGATGCCCTCCTTCTCGAAGCGGGCGATCGCGGCCACCGCGGCGGGCGACAGGTCGATGCCGTCGGCGCCGTAGACGGTCTTGGCGATCGTCTCGATCTTCTTGGCGACCGGATCGGAGTCCTCGTAGAGCATCTTGAAGTCCGACGGGGCCTCAGCCGCCGCGCAGACGATCTCGGCGAGCTCGGTGACGCCCTCGCCGCCAGCGCCGAAGCCGTTGTGGATGGCGGCGCCGTAGGCACCGGCCTCCAGCGCGAGCGTCTTGATCAGCTCGAGCAGCTCGGGCTCGTCATCGGGGCGGGTGTTGATCGTGACGACCGGCTGGATGCCGAAGGCGCGCACGTTCTCGATGTGCTTGGCGAGGTTCGCCATGCCCGTCTCGACCTCGCTGCGCATCTGCGCCATCTCGGCCGTGGACTGCCAGTCGCCGCCGCCGTGGTGGCGCAGGGCGCGCACCGTCGCGACAATCACGACGACGTGCGGCTTGAGCCCGCCGACGCGGCAGACGATGTCCATGAACTTCTCCATGCCGAGGTCGGCGGCGAAGCCGGACTCGGTGATCAGGAACTCGCCCAGCTTGAGGCCGATGCGGTCCGCGATGATGGAGTTGTTGCCGTGGGCGATGTTCGCGAACGGTCCGCAGTGCATGAGGCACAGCTGGCCCTCGAGCGTCTGCACGATGTTCGGCTTGATCGCGTCGCGCAGGAGGACGGCCATCGAGCCGGCGGCCTTGACGTCCTCGGCGGTGACCGGATCACCGTCCTTGGTGTAGCCGACGGTGATCGCGCCGAGCTTCTTGCGCAGATCCTTCATGTCCGTCGCCAGCGCCATGATCGCCATGACCTCGGAGGCGGCGGTGATGTCGAAGCCGGACTCGGCGGGGATGCCGTTCTTGGGACCGCCGAGACCCGTCACGATGTTGCGGAGGGAGCGGTCGGTGACGTCGATCGCGCGGCGCCACGTGACATTCGCGATCTGCGGGCTGTGCCCGTGGAAGATAAGGGCATCGACCAGAGCCGACAGGAGGTTGTTAGCCGCGGTGATGGCGTGCACATCGCAGGTGAAGTGTAGGTTGAGGTCC
>JBPCSK010000466.1:0-2730 GCA_051007275.1 Gaiellales bacterium
CTGCTGGGGACATCACCCTGGGTGATCATCCCGACGCTGATCGTGTCGGCGACCTGCGTGTTCATGTTCGTCGTGCCGAACTACACGATGTTGACCGCGGGTATCACGGCGTTCATCGTGGCGCTCTTCGTCTTCGACGGCGATGGCCTGCGCGAGGATGTTCCTGCGCGCGCAATCGCCACGTTCGGCGCTGCGCTCTTGGTCCTGAGCGCCGCGTACGTGTGGCGGACGCGCTCATCGGAGTCGCTGTTCCAGCAGGTCGCACGCGCCGCCGAGGCACTCACTGCGTACGCCCAGCTTGCGCGTCAAGGTGCGGGTGACGATGTCGCACGCATCGCTGCGCGCACGCGCATGCAGGAGACGCACTTTCAGGCCAGTGCCGCGATCGCCGCTGCTGCCAACGAGCCCGGTCGGCATCCGGCGGATCCCGCGATCGCCGAGCAGGTGCTCGACGACATCGTGCGCGCGGTCGGCTTCGTGACGGTCGAGGACGTCGGCGATCGCGACGAGGTCGTGATGGCGACGGACATCTCCGATGCGGCGATCGCCCACGCGGCGGAGCTCGCGACGCGGCTCGACGCGGTCGCGGCCTCGGGGGCAGCGCCCGCGATGAGCCCGTTTCCCCGCCGTCCCGACGAGCCCGGGTTCGTGGCGATGGTGCGCCGCGCCCACGAGCGTCTCGACGCCGTGATCGCCGATCCGCCCGCCGATGCTGGCATGGTTCGGGCATGACGACTTGGAACACCTGCGATCTCTGCGATGACCATCCCGACGCCATCCGCGTGCCGGTGCCCGGCCTCCGGCACTTCGGGGGCGTCACGCGCTTCACCGGCCCGGCGATGACCGTCTGCTGCGATGCCGACAACACGCACGTGAAGGCGCTTGTCAGCACCCCCGGCGAGGGCCGCGTGCTCGTGGTCGACGGCGGTGGCGGTCTCGTGACGGCGCTCGTCGGCGACGTCGTCGGCGGCCTGGCCGTCGATCACGGCTGGGCGGGCATCATCATCGACGGGTGCGTTCGCGACTCGGCCGGACTCGCCGCGCTGCCGCTCGGCGTGATGGCGATCACCACCTGCCCGCAGCGCCCGGCGCGCGTGGGGCAGGGCGTGGCGGGCGAGGACATCGTCTTCCGCGGCGTGCCGGTCAGTCCCGGCGACATCGTCTACGCGGATGAGGACGGCATCGTCCTCATGCCCGCCGCGTCCTGAGCTCAGGCCGGCAGGCCTATCGCCGTCCCACTCGAGCGAGCGGGACGGCGTCAGGCGTCACGTGCTTCAGCTGTCGCTGACGACGATCACGATCTTCGGCGTGCTGTACGACCACCAGAAGGTGCCGTACGACTGCTTTGCCGAGTGCAGCGTGAACGTCGCGGACAGGTTGCGCGTCCACGAGACCGCGCCGCTGAGGAAGTAGTGGTTGACGGGGCTGAACGTCCACGTGGCCGCTGCGAGATTCGAGAAGCTGGGGTTATTGCAGTTCGCCAGCGACTTGTTGTCGCTGTACGGGTTCTGCTGGATGTACTGCTCCTGCCAGTTGATCTGCGCGTCGAGCTGATGATCGCCCGTCCAGAAGCACGCCTGCACCGTGCGGGTGTGGCCCGCCTTGTTCGGCGTCTGCAGGTCGACCGTGGTCGACGCGGCATTGCTATCGCTCGAGACCAGGGTGCACCAGCCCGGCTGAGTGATCATCGCGCCGCAGGCGGGCGCGTCACCGGCATCGATGAACAGCTCGATGTCGCGGAACGTGCCGGTCGGCAGCGTCTCGTTCATCGTCGCCATGTCCATCACCTTGCCGGACGGGAGGATGCGCGCGTTGAAGCGGATCTTGTGCTGGCGCGGCAGCTCCTTCGGCTTGGAGAGCACGATCACCGACTGCATGGTCTGCCCGTCGTGATGCAGGACGATCGCCGCATTCGGCGGGGTGCGGTCGAAGTGATTCTGCTGCCACCCGCCGACGAAGCCGAGGATGTCCGTCGAGCCGGCCGACCGCGCGGGGCGGTCGGTGAACCACGCCGTCGGGCTCGTCATCGGCAGCGTGACCGTGTAGTTCTCGCCGGCCTTCGCGATCTGCGCGGTCGGCGCCGTGGTGCTCCAGAGGATCGTCGGGCTCTTCGCCATCGCGGCGGGGGCGACGGCAAGGCATGCAGCGACGGCTGCAATGGCGGTGGCGAGTAGGCGAGAGCGGCGCATGATCGGACTCCGATGGTCGGCGGACGTCGCAAGTGTACGCCGAAACGGGAGTTCGCTGAAGTGGGTTCGATCACACGTGTGCGTGTCCCCGTCTGCCGGGCTACACCCCTAATGCTTCCGGATTGGAACCAGGTGTATGGCTGGATCGACGGCGTCCAACGAGCCGTTTCCACGCTTGGGGCTGACGGCGTCTCACGCAGTGAATCCGCGTTCCTTGATGTGCTGACGGTGTTGAGAACCTGCACCGGGCCGGCGCCCCAACGCGTCTCACTGGTTGGGGCGCCGGCTGATGCGTCAGCCGTTTGCGACCTGCATGCACGGACCGGAGATGATGTCGCCCGTGTCGGCGATCACGCGCGTCGTGGCACTGCGGCACGTGATGATGTCGCCGCCGCGCCCGTCGTGCGCGTTGATGAAGTCAGGACCCGAGGAGCCTGTCAGCGTGTCGCGCCCCTCGCCACCCACGAGCAGGTGACGACCAGAGCCCGTCGCCGTGATCCGGTCATTGCCCGGACCGCCGTCGCCGACACTCGATGCGCCG
>JBPCSK010000467.1:0-3925 GCA_051007275.1 Gaiellales bacterium
ATCGCGTCGGCGGTCTGGCCGGCGGCCAGCAGCAGCCGCGCGAACGCCATCGCAGCGTCGACGTTCGTCGGATCGTCGGCGAGGATCGCGCGCAGCGAGTCGGCATCGCCGGCGGCGACTGCCTCGTCGGTGGCCGAGGGCACGAGCTGGTCGAGGAACGCCTCGATCTGCGCGGGCGGGATCGCGCCATTGAACTCGGCCACGATCTGTCCGTCCTTGAACGCCTTGACGGCGGGAATGCTCTGGATGCGGAAGGCCGCGGCCAGCTGCTGATTCGCCTCGGTGTCGACCTTCACCAGCTTGATGGCGCCGCCGCGGCTCGCGACGGCAGCCTCGAGGGCGGGGGCGAGCTGCTTGCACGGCCCGCACCATTCCGCCCAGAAATCGACGACGACAGGAACCTGGTGGGAAGCCTGTATGACCTCGCGCTCGAAGTCGGCCTCGGTGATGTCTACGCCCATGCGTGCATGGTAGAGGCTGACGACGCGAAGGCCTCGAGGTGGCTCGGTCGGAAACGGCCGATTCACCTCGAGGCCATCGCGTCGCCTGGTTCCGACACCCGCGAGAGCCACTGTCACTGCTGGCGTGGTTGATCCCGTCGTCGGCCGCAGCGCACAGCGACCCGCACCACGTACCCTGATCGCGTGATCAACACGCGCGCAGCCATTCGACGCCTCAGCGCTGCGCGTGCGATCTCGGTGACCGGGTCGCAGGTCGCGATGATCGCGCTCACCTACCAGATCTACGAGCTGACGAACTCGGCGGTCTGGGTGTCGGGCGTGTTCCTGGCGACGTTCGCGGCGATGGGGATCCTGACGCCGATCGGTGGCTGGCTGGGGGACACCTTCGACCGGCGCATGGTGATGATCGTCTCCGACCTGGCGTCGGCGGTCGTGTTCGTCGCGCTGGTGTTCGCGGATCGGCCGTGGATGCTGATCGCCCTCGCACTGCTCGCGACCGTGGCGGAGATGCCGTTTCTGCCCGCATCGCAGGCGGCGATCCCGAATCTCGCGTCCGATGAGGATCTGGCCTGGGCCAACGGGCTCGTCTCCCAGGCGTTCAGCCTCGGCATCACCGTCGGTCCGCTGATCGGCGGCGTGCTCGTCGGCGCGGTTGGCACGGGTGCGGCCTTCGGCATCAACGCCGTCTCCTTCGTCGCCTCGGCTGCGCTCGTCTGGAGCGTGCGCGGGCGCTTCCAGGAGCGGCGCGCGCAGGGCACCAAGGCCGTCGACGTGCCATTCACGGAGGGGCTGCGCGTCGTGTTCCGCACCCGCCTCCTGCTGACCGTGGTGATCGCGGAGGTGGTGGCGTACAGCATCGTCGGCTGGGCGATGGTCTCCGATGCCCCGCTGGCCAAGCTGTTCGGTGTCGGGTCGCTTGGCTTCGCGGCGCTCGTCTCGACGTGGGGTGCGGGCATGCTGATCGGCTCGTGGGCGGCCGGCCGGCGCATCGGCCAGCGTCCGATCGAGATCCCGCTGATCTTCGTCGGGATGATCATCGACGGGGTGGCGATCATGGCGATCGGCATCAGCCCGGTCTTCGTCGGGGTGCTGATCGTGAGCGTCATCGGCGGTGGCGCCTCTGGCATGGTCAACGTGGCGCGGCAGACGTTCTTCCAGCGCGCCGTCCCGGATCGCATCCGCTCGCGGGTGTTCTCGGTCGCCGAGGTCGTGGCGACGGCGTCGTTCGTCCTCGGACTCGCAACCGCGGGACCGGTCATCGATCTGGTTGGCGCGCGCGTCGCGTACGTCCTCGCCGGCGCGGTATTCATCGTCGGCGCGGCCGTGCTGATCCCGGCGCTGCGGCATCGCACCGAGGGCGTGCCGACCGACGACTTGCCGTCGGCATAACACTTGTGCGACTATTCGCACATCCGTGCGAGTGAGGAGCCAGAGGTCATGACCGAGATCACCCCCGTCGACATCCAGGACGACCTCGTCGCCCTCGCGCGCGACTTCGCCGCCAACGAGATCCGCCCGGTCGCGGCGCAGTACGACGAGACGGAGGAGACCCCCTGGGGCCCCTTCTACAAGGCGGCCGAGATCGGTCTCACCTGCTACGACCTGCCCGAGCACCTCGGCGGCGGCGGCATCATGGATCTCACCACCGCCGCGCGCATCCACGAGGAGCTCGTGTTCGGCGACGCCGCGATCGGCAACTTCATCGGCTCGGCCTCGTTCTTCGCCGGCACGGTGATCGCGCTCGGCGATGAGGCCCAGCAGGAGCGCTGGGTGCGCCCGCTGACCGGCCCGAAGCCGAAGCTCGGCGCGCTTGCCACCACGGAGCCGGAGGCCGGCTCCGACGCCAGCAGCATCACGACGCACGCGGCGAAGGTCGAGGGCGGCTACCTGCTGAACGGCTCCAAGACCTGGATCTCGAACGCCGGCGTGGCCTCGTACTACATCGTCTTCGCGACGGTGGCTCCGGGCACGCGCAGCAAGGGCATCACGGCCTTCATCGTCGAGGACGGCGATGAGGGCTTCACCGTGGGCAACAAGCTCCACAAGCTCGGCCAGCGGGCGATCCCGACGCACGAGATCTTCTTCAAGGATGTTCACCTGCCCGAGGATCGCCGCATCGGCGCCGAGGGCATGGGCTTCAAGGGCCTCATGCGCAAGTTCGACGAGTCGCGCGTCGTGCTCGCCGCCGGCGAGGTCGGCATGGCGCGCGCGGCGTTCGAGTACGCCGTCGAGTACGCCACCGAGCGCAAGGCGTTCGGCGCCCCGATCCACGTCAACCAGGCGGTTTCGTTCCGTCTCGCCGACGTCAAGATGAAGATGGATCAGGCACGCCTGATGGTGCGCCACGCCGCGCTGCTCGCCGACACCGGCCAGGACTTCGCGACCGAGGCCGCCATGGCGAAGCTCGCCGCGTCGGAGGCCGCGTGGTTCTCCGCCTGGGCCTGCTGCCAGACGCTCGGCGGCTACTCGTACTCGCGCGAGTACCCCGCCGAGAAGTGGCTGCGCGACGCCAAGCTCGAGGAGCTCTGGGAGGGCACCTCGGACATCATGCGCCTGATCATCTCCCGCTCTCTCTTCCCCCGCGTCTAGCGCGCCCCCAGCGAAGGAATCACGATGGACCTGTCCCTGAACGCGCACGAGCTGGAGATCCAGCAGCGCTCCCGCCGGCTCTGCGACGAGCACCTGCTCCCGCTCGAGATCCTCTGCGACGAGAACGACGGCCTCACGCCCGAGCAGCTCGCCCCGACGTACCAGGGCGTGCTCGACGCGCACCTCAACGCGGTCAACATGGCCGCCGAGTGGGGCGGCCAGGGCATGTCGATCTTCGAGCAGGTCCTCTCGCAGGAGCAGCTCGGCCGCTCGACGAACGCCCTCTGGGACGTGGTCTGGCGTCCCGCCAACGTGCTCAAGTACTGCACGCCGGAGCAGCGCGAGCGGTTCCTGATCCCGGAGATCGAGGGCAAGCGCCGCTCCTGCTACGCGATCACCGAGGCCGACGCGGGCTCGGATCCGTCGGTGCTCGCCACGACGGCGGTGCGCGACGGCGACGGCTTCGTCCTCAACGGCGAGAAGTGGTACGTCACCGTCGGCGATGTCGCGGATTACCAGATCGTCGTGGCCGACGTCCCGGGCGAGGGGCCGACGTCGTTCCTGATCGACCGTGACCAGGACGGCGTGGAGGAGTTCCGCACGCCCCGCTACATGCACCACTTCGTCTACGAGCATCCGATCTTCCGGTACCACGACGTCAAGGTCGGACCGGAGCGCGTGCTCGGCGCGGTCGGCGAGGGCTACACCCTCACGAAGGAGTGGTTCATGGAGGAGCGCCTGATGATCGCGGCGCGCTGCCTCGGCGGTGCCGAGCGCTGCCTCGAGGACGCCTTCGCCTACGCCGAGGAGCGCGTGCAGTTCGGCGAGCGCATCATCGACTTCCAGGGCGTGTCGTTCCCGCTGGCCGAGGCCGT
>JBPCSK010000468.1:0-9297 GCA_051007275.1 Gaiellales bacterium
CCTTGCCCTCCGCGATGTTCTTGAGCAGCCGGCGCATGATCTTGCCTGACCGCGTCTTGGGTAGGTCGGGTGCGAAGAGCAGCAGCGACGGGCGCGCGAACTTGCCGATGTCGCCCGCGACGTGCGCGGCGAGCTCGGCACGCAGCTCCTCGCTCTGATCCACGCCGTCGCGGAGAATCACGAACGCCGCGATCATCTCGCCCTTGATCGGATCCTCGGCGCCGGTCGCAGCCGCCTCGGCGACGGCCGGATGGCCGACAAGCGACGACTCGATCTCGGTCGTGGAGATGCGGTGGCCGGCGACGTTGATGACGTCGTCGACGCGTCCGAGCAGCCAGATGTCGCCATCGGCGTCGGTGCGGGCGCCATCGCCGGTGAAGTAGACCGTCTTGCCGAAGCGATTCCAGTACGTGTCGATGAAGCGCTGGTCGTCGCCCCAGATCGTGCGGAGCATCGACGGCCACGGGCGCTGCAACGTCAGGTAGCCACCGCCCCCGATCGCGACCTCGGCGCCCTGCTCGTCGACGATGACGGGCTTCATCCCGGGCAGCGGGCCGATCGCAGAGCCGGGCTTCGTCGTGGACAGGCCGGGCAGCGGCGACAGCACGATCGAGCCGGTCTCGGTCTGCCACCACGTGTCGACGATCGGGCAGCGCTCGCCGCCGACGTGCTCGTGGTACCAGACCCAGGCCTCCGGGTTGATCGGCTCGCCGACGGTGCCAAGCAGGCGCAGCGACGAGACGTCGTACTTGGCGACGGCCTCGGGACCGGCCTTGATCAGCGCGCGGATGGCCGTCGGCGCGGTGTAGTAGATCGTCACCTTGTGCTTGTGCACGATCTCCCAGTGACGCTCCCACGTGGGGTGCTCGGGCGTGCCCTCGTAGATGATCCCGGTCGTGTGGTTGGCGAGCGGGCCGTAGACCACGTACGTGTGGCCGGTCACCCAGCCGCAGTCCGCGGTGCACCAGTAGACGTCGTCGGGCTTGATGTCGAAGACCCACTGGTGCGAGAGGATCGCGCCGAGCAGGTAGCCGCCGGAGGTGTGCACGATGCCCTTGGGCTTGGCGGTCGTGCCCGACGTGTAGAGCATGAACAGCACGTCCTCGGCGTTCATCGGCTCGGGCGGGCAGTTCGGCGCGGCGGCGGCGAGGGCGTCGTGCCACCAGATGTCCTTGTCGGTCCAGGCGACGTCCTGCTCGGTGCGGCGCACGACGAGCACGTGCTCGATGCTGGGGCTCATCGCGACGGCCTCGTCGGCGATGTCCTTGAGCGGGATGATCTGCCCGCGGCGCCACGCACCGTCGCCGGTGATGACGAGCTTGCAGGTGGCGTCCTGGATGCGATCGGCCAGGGCGGAGGCGGCGAAGCCACCGAAGACGACGGAGTGGATGGCGCCGATGCGCGCGCACGCCAGCATCGAGATCGGCAGCTCGGGCACCATGCCGAGGTAGATCGCGACGCGATCGCCCTTGCCGACGCCGAGGTCCTTGAGGGCGTTGGCGGCGCGCTCGACGTCGGCGAGCAGTTCGCGGTACGTGATCACGCGCTCCTCGCCGGGCTCGCCGATCCACGTGTAGGCGACCTTGTCGCCACCGCCGGCCTCGACGTGGCGGTCGAGGCAGTTGTACGTGAGGTTGAGCTCGCCGTCCTCGAACCACTTGTAGAACGGAGGGTTCGCGTCGTTGAGGGAGACCGTGGGCTCCTTCGTCCACGTGATCTCCTCGAGGGCGCGCTTCATCCAGAAGCCGGTGAAGTCCGCCTCGGCCTCATCGTGGAGGGAGCGGTCGTGGACCCGCGCGTGCTTGGCGAACTCCGCCGGCGGGGCCACCCGCCGCGTCTCGTCCATGTGCGCCTCGATCGCGTCGCTCATCGTGATCCCTCCTCCCGTGGATTCACCGGAAGGCTACCCCGATTCCGGGTGCGCCGTGTACCGTTTTACTCGTGCGCCACCGCACCGGCATCTTCGCCGTCGTCTTCGTGACGGCGACCCTCTGCGCGCTCGCCGTCGGCTTCGGCGCATCCGCCGCCGACGCGCCGGGCGTCGTGCCGCAGGGACGCGCCGCCGGCTTCGTGCTGCAGGTGCGCATCCCGGGCGTCGACGCGATCACGCACGCACCCGCGATCTCGCGCGGCGGCTCGGCCAGCGCCAGCGGCGGCTTCGCCACGCAGCCGGATCCGTCGATCGCCAGCGTCCTCACCTCCGATACGAGCGTCAACGTGGAGTCCACCGACGTCGCCGCGCGCGGCGACGCCACCACGCGCGCCGCCGGCATCACGCTGCTCGATGGCCTCGTCACGGCTACGTCGATCACGTCACAGTCCGCTGCGCTGGCCGCCACGACGACCGAGGCGCAGAGCGCGCTGCAGTCGACCGTCGAGGGCCTCGTCGTCGCCGGCGAGCCCGTCGAGGCGTCGCCGAACAAGGTCATCGGCATCACGGGCATCGGCGACCTCGTCGTCGAGGAGTCGGTCGACGCCGTGCGCGGGCCGCAGGCGGCGCGCACCTTCGCGATCGCCCTGCACCTGCGCCTGCGCCAGGAGTACCGTGGCCTGCCGGCCGGCACGGAGATCATGGTCGGCTACGCCGACAGCGGCGCAGAGGTACCCGACCCGACGTCGCTGACGCAGCTCGATCCGCTCACGCCCGCGCCGACCGCGACTGGCCCGATCTCGCCGGTCATCGGCCTCAACTCTGAGGACCCGCCGCCGGGCGGCTTCACCCAGAACCCGCCGATCACGCAGGAGCACGTAGACCAGCTGCTGGACGGCACGTACATGTTTCCCGTGCTCGGCGCGACCGCGAACGACTTCTCCAACGACTTCGGCGCGCCGCGCGCCGACACGGGCTTCCACCAGGGCATCGACATCTTCGGGGCCGCCGGCACGCCGATCCTGGCGATCAACGACGGCGTGCTGTCGAACGTCGGCTGGAACACCCTCGGTGGTCGCCGCTTCTGGCTGACGGATCGCTACGGCAACCAGTTCTACTTCGCGCACCTGTCCGGCTTCTCGCCGCTGGCGAAGGAGGGCGCGCAGGTGAAGCGCGGCGACGTGATCGCGTTCCTCGGCAACAGCGGCGACGCGCAGGGGACGCCGCCGCACCTGCACTTCGAGATGCATCCGGCTGGCGGCTGGGCCGTGCCGCCGTTCCAGTACGTCACCTCGTGGCTGACGGGCGTCCGCCAGCCCGTCGTCGCCACGCCGCTGGCGCCGCCGCCGGTCGTGGTGACCGTGCCGGCCGCGCCCGCCAAGCCCACGCCGAAGCCCAAGCCGATCGAGACGCTGCCGGTGACCACGCCAGCGCCGGCCACGACGCAGGCGCCCGCTCCGGCTCCGGCCCCGGCTCCCGCACCGCCAGCGACGACCGCACCGCCCGCCACGACGGCACCGGCGACAACCGCACCGCCGGCCACGACGGCACCGACCACGACCGACACGACCTCGACGGGCGCAACGACCGCGGCCGTCACTGGCACCGGCACCGTCTTCTCCGGCTAACCGCCGGCGGGCATCGCCCCGCACAAGCAACGGCAGCACCGGCGGGCATCGCGTCAGCGACAGCAGGTGCAGCACCGGCGGGCATCGCGTCAGCGACAGCAGGTGCAGCACCGGCGGGCGTGAAACGTGCGTACTCTTGACGTTCGCGGCGGAGCCGCGGACGTCAGAAGTGCGCACGTGGCACGTACGCCCGATGCTGATCCACCCAGTGCAGCCCAGAGACGCGATCCGACATCACGGCGTACGTGCCGAGTGCGCACTTCTGACGCCCGGCTTCGCCGTACGTCATTAGTACGCACTCGTCACGCCCGCCTCCGCCCCGACGACACGGGTGCAACAGGTAGCGTTCGGGCATGGATCTCGACGCTGCGCTTGCCGTCCTCGCCGAAGAGGGCGCCCCGACCTACCGCGCCGATCAGGTCCGTCAGGCCGTCAGCCGCGACTTCATCGATTCCTGGGACGAGGCCTCGACCCTGCCGAAGGCGCTGCGGACCGCGCTCGAGGAACGCGCACCGATCCACGAGCTCGTGCTCGAGGAGGAGCAGCGCGCGAAGGACGGCACCGTCAAGGCGCGGTTCTCCACGCACGACGGCTTCCCCGCCGAGGCCGTGCTGATGCGCAGCAAGGATCGCCACACGGTATGCCTCTCCTCGCAGTCCGGCTGCGCGCTCAAGTGCGCGTTCTGCGCGACGGGCACGATGGGCCTCGGCCGCTCGCTCACGAAGGGCGAGATCTACGAGCAGCTCCTGTGGGCGGCTCGCACCGCGCGTAAGAGCGATGCGCGCATCCGCAACGTCGTGATGATGGGCATGGGTGAGCCGCTGCAGAACCTCGACAACGTGCTCGGCTTCTGCCATCTCGCCAACGATCCCGACGGCTTCGGTCTGGGCGCGCGCTCGATCGCGATCTCGACGGCTGGCTGGCTGCCGGGCATCGATGCGCTGATCGAGGAGCCGATGCAGGTGAAGCTCGCGATCTCGCTGCACGCGCCCGACGACGTGCTGCGCACGGAGCTGATGCCCGTCAACAAGCGCTATCCGATCGCCGAGCTGATGAAGACCCTCAAGCGCTACCGCACGGCGACGCGCCGGCGCGTGTACGTGGAGTACCTCCTGCTCGACCAGGTCAACGATCGCGTGGAGCAGGCCGAGCGCCTGGCCGACCTCCTGCACGAGCATCTGCCCGGCGGGCACCACGTGAATCTCATCTGGTACAACCCGACCGGCTCGGGCCTGAGCGCCTCGGCGCCGGAGCGCGTGGAGCGCTTCCAGGCGATCCTCGAGAAGCGCCGCATCCCGTTTACCCTGCGCCGCTCGAAGGGCTCCGACATCGACGCCGCGTGCGGCCAGCTGGCGGTGAAGGGCGCCGCGGCTGCGGCACGCGCGGCCAAGCGCGCGGAGCGAGAGCCGGCATGAGCTGGGACGCCGTCGCGTGGGCCCGCTCGACGGGCATCGAGGCAGGCACGCCGAACACGGTGCCGCCCCCGCCCCCGATGCCCGACGGCGGCGTGATCGCGATCGAGCGCGAGGCCTGGCTGGCGCGCGTGCAGCCGACGGCGGCGATCGGCACGATCGAGCTGGAGCTCCGCGCCGCCGGCTGGACGCTCGGCCCGCTGCCGGAGGACTCCGAGCGCCTGCCCGTTGTCTCTGCGATCGCGACGGACCAGTCGTCGCTGGCCGGCTCGGGCGCGGGCTTCACCTCGCGCCGCTACGACGAGTCGTCGCAGGGCCTGCGTCTGCGCATCCGCCCCATGCCCGCCGCCCAGGCCGGCTGCGCGGTGCTGCTGCCCGACTTCACCCGCGGCCTCGAGGCACTGCGGCAGCTGGGCCAGCGCGGCCACCTGCCCGACGAGGCGATCCTGCTCGATCGCAACGCGATCGACCTGTGGCTCAGCGCGGCGGAGATCGGTGAGTCGACCGCGCCGCTGCTGCGCCCCGAGGACGCGCTCCTGCTGATGATCGGCACGGGCCCGTCGGGCACGGCCGCCGAGCGCATGGCGCGCGCTGCGGCGTCGCTGACGGATCTCGGCGCCGAGACGCTCGGCCAGGACGTCGCCCAGGCGTGGGCGGCCACGCGCGACCGCGTCGTCACCGCCTCCCCCACGCTGCTCGGCGCGGGCTACGATTTCGAGCGCCGCGAGGCGCGTCGCTCGTGGAGCGAGCCGGTCGTCGATCCGCGCCAGGAGGGCTCGTGGGTCGGCCTCGAGGCGACGGGCGCCGACGCCCACTCGGTGCTGCTGCGCGCGCGCCGGCTGTCGGCCGCGACCTAGTTCTCCGCGATACTCCGGACATGCCCATCTTCGAGCGTTCCATCGAGATCGACGCCCCGATCCAGTCCGTCTACGACTTCCACCTCGACACGCGCAATGCCGCGCGCATCGCGTCGGAGGGCCAGGAGTTCGTCTCCATCACCGGCGACTTCCCGCTCGCGCTTGGCGGCGAGGTCGAGCTGAAGGTCAAGATGAAGCCCCTGCCGGGCGTGCAGAACTGGCGAGTGCGCGTGACCGAGCTGGCCGAGCCCACGCTCGTCGTCGACGAGATGCTGAAGGGCCCCTTCTCGACGTTCCGCCACGAGCATCGCTTCGCCCCGACCGCGTCGGGCGGCACGCTCCTGACGGACCACATCGAGTGGGTGCTGCCGGGTGGCATCGCCGCCAAGGCGATCGAGCCGATCGCGAAGTCGCAGCTCGAGAAGTCGTTCACGCAGCGCCAGGCTGCCACGAAGGCGATCCTCGAGGCCGACGCGCGTCGCGACGGGTAGTCCCGCCGCGCCGCCCTTCGCCGCCTACCTGACGGTGACGGTGATCGCGCGGACCACCTGCGTGCCGTTCGCGCGCTTGATCCGCACCTTGATCGGATAGGCGCCGGGTATTGCCGCCCGCACGAGGCCGTTGCGCAACGAGAGCGCCGTCGGGAGCGAGGACCGCAGGCACGCGACCCGCGACGTCGATCGCACCCAGACGTTCGCACCGCGCACGAGATCGCGGCACGCCGCGCGCGCGGCGGCGGCAAGCGTGACGGCTCCGCGCGTCGCACCGAGGGTGACGCCTGGGGCCGGCGAGAAGGCGACGCGCGACGCGGTGAGCGACGCGGTGATCGCAGCGACCGCGCCCTGCCCGGCGCTAGCTGTCGTGGTCGTCACGGCGCGGGAGGGGTCGGACGGGAGGGACGTCCCGATCGTGTTCGTCGCCGTGGCGGTGAAGGAATACGCCGTGCCGTCGGCGAGCCCCGTGACGGTGCACGACGCGGCTGGCGGGGTGATCCTGCAGGTCGCCCCACCTGGGCTGGCGGTGATGGTGTACGAGGCGATGGCCATCGGCACGATGGTCACAGTTGCCTGCCCGTCGCCGGCGACGGCAGTCGGTGCCGACGGCGCGGCTGGCGCCATGACCGGCACGCGGGCGACGAAGACGTCAGCATCGAGCGTGGCCAGCGTCGTCAAGCCAAAGGGGGCGGTTCCGCTGAAGCGCCCCGTGATCGCGACCGACCCATCCCCGGGCGAAACCGTGAGGCCCAGAGCAAGGTCTGGCGAGCCGCCACCGGCACGGATGGCCCAGCTCCAGGTACCCGAGGAGCTGAGCTGGGCGACGAAGACGTCATATGCGCCGACACTCGTCAGCGTGGTGGTGCCGAAGGCGACGCTTCCCGAGAAGTATCCCGTGACAATGCTGGAGCCGTCGGTCAGTGCCGCCACGCTCCGACCGTAGGCAGGAGAGGTGGTACCCGCGCTGGTCGCCCACACCCAGTTGCCCGAGGCGCTGACCTTGGCCACGAACGCCTCGTCGCCGGACCCGCCCGTCAGCGACGTGGTGCCGTACGTGGCACTCCGGTTGAAGTAGCCGGTGACGATGCTCGAGCCGTCGGCCAGTCCGGCGATATCCAACCCAGGATCGCTGCCGTTGACACCGCCGCCGCCGACGGCCCACACCCACTGGCCGCTGGCGTTCACCTTGGCGACGAAGGTGTCTGGACGCTGCGAGTACGACACCGTGTTGAGCGTGATGGCGCCGAAGTCCGAGTCGTCTCGGAACAGGCCGGTGACGACGCTGGAGCCGTCGGGGAACGCGAACACGCCGTAGCTGAAGTCGTCGCGGCCGAAGAAGTCAGTGCCCTCAGCACCGGCCCGATTGGCCCACACCCACGCGCCATTCGCATCGACCTTCGCCACGTAGATGTCTGTGCCGCCACGACTCGTGAGCGTCGTGCCGCCGAAAATCGCGGCGCCCCCGAAGGAGCCAGTGACGATGCTCGAACCATCGGCAAGCGTCGAGACATCCGGAGCCGTTTCGGCATTGGGCCCGCCGGCGCGCGTAGCCCAGAGCCACTGGCCGGCGGCATCGATCTTGGCCACGAAGACGTCCCAGCTGCCGACGCTGGTCAGCGAGGTGGTGCCGAACTCCGCGCCACCATTGAAGTTTCCGGTGACGACGCTGGACCCGTCGGCGAGCGTCGCGACGCCATAGCCGCTGCTCAGGCCACTGCCCCCGACACTCGTCGCCCACAGCCACGCGCCTGAGGCGTCGCGTTTGGCGACGAAGGCGGCTGTACCGCTGCCGGTGATCGTCGTCGAACCGAACGTCGCGCTGGTATCGAAGAAGCCGGTGACGATGCTCGATCCGTCATCGAGGTGCGCGATCGCCGCACCGCTGTCGGTGCCCGCACCACCCGCGCTGCCTGCGTCGCTGAACTCCGCGGCAGCGGCGCTCGCCACGCCGATGGCCAGGACCGCGGTAGCCATCAGACAGATGCCGATGAGGAGTCGCGCGATCGAGGTCACGCCGACTCGCGACGGCCAAGCTTTGGCCACGACGGGCGGCTGACGGAGGTGAGACGGGTGCATGCGAGCACGTTATGCACCACGCGCGAAGCGTTGGGCTCGCTGTACGGATACCCCTACCGTCCGGTGCACGACTGTACGGATAGCCCTACCGCGGCGCGCTCACGACCGGCCCCTCGAGTGGGTACTGCCGGGTGGCATCGCCGCCACGGCGATCGAGCCGATCGCGAAGTCGCAGCTCGAGAAGTCGTTCACGCAGCGCCAGGCCGCCACGAAGGCGATCCTCGAGGCCGACGCGCGGCGCGACGGGGAGTCCCGCCGCTGACACACCGCCCCACCTGCACTCGAGCGATACCCGAGATGCCGCACCAACGCGCGAGGGCGACCCGAAGGCCGCCCTCGCAATCGCTGGCACGTCCCAACACCCAGCGGTCGATCAACGACGCGCTAGATTAGGGGGTCAGGTGGCCCATGCACGTGCCGGCGTACTCTGACGCGCTATGTCCATTCGGGCAGGTGGAGCTAAGGATGCCGTTTTCCTCCCTGGTCCACGTGACGCCAGTGAGAGTCGCCCCGACGAACGTTGCTCCAGTCAAGTCAGCCTCGATCCGCGCGCCCGTGAGGTTCGCGCGGGAAAAGTCTGCACCCACGAAGCTTGAGTTCACGATAAGTGCGTTACTAAGGTCCGCTCCCACGAACGTTGCACCATCATAATTACAACCATTGGTGCGATTAAAAATGGTCCCGATGAGTGTTGCGTTATTGAAGTTGGCGTCGCAGACTGCCTGGCCACCGAAAACCGCACCTGTCAAATCCGACCCCGAGAAATTGCCGCGCTTCTCCAGTCCCGCGAGGCTTCGGCCTACGAGGTCGGCGTTCGTACACACGGTATGAACGTCAGACGTCACCTGGGCGTCCACTACCCACGTGCAGGATGCCGAGCTACCGCCCCCGCCTGATCCGCTCGCGCCCGCAGGACCAGCAGGACCCGCAGGACCAGCAGGACCCGCAGGACCAGCAGGA
>JBPCSK010000469.1:0-4602 GCA_051007275.1 Gaiellales bacterium
CCTCTAATGCACATCGAACGAGGGCAACCTGTTGCCAGCAGCCGTCCGACAGGTCGACTAACGTCAGTGCTCGACCTAGTCCGCCCCTTTAACCCGGTCCCGTGAGGCCGGGAAGGAGCCCTGATCGAATGCAGTTCGTCTCGTCCAGCGACCGGCGCGCGCGCCGGTGAGCGCCCAGAAGACGCGCACCCTTCTCGATAGCGACCAGATTGCGCGCACCCTTGCGCGCATCGGGTCGGAGATCGTGGAGCGCCATCCCGACCTGAGCAGCGTGCATCTCGTCGGCATCCGCTCGCGCGGCGTGCCGCTCGCGGAGCGCATCCGCGATCGCATCAAGGACACGACGGGCGTCGAGGTGCCGGTCGGCGCGGTGGACATCAGCTTCTACCGCGACGACGTCGGCCTGCGGCCCGGTGGTGACGAGCGCATTGGCGAGCACCCGGTGGTCGGTGAGACCGTGTTCGACGCGCCCGTCGAGGGCGCCACGATCGTGCTCGTCGACGACGTGCTCTACACGGGGCGCACGGTGCGGGCCGCGATCGACGCGGTCTTCGACTACGGCCGGCCGGCCTGCGTGCAGCTGGCCGTGCTGGCCGATCGCGGCCATCGAGAGCTCCCGTTTCGCGCGGACTTCGTCGGCAAGAACCTGCCGACGCAGGCAGAGGAGCGCGTGCGGGTGCGGCTGATGGAGACGGACGGCGTGGATGAGGTCGTGCTGATCGGCGGAGAGGGAGACGGAGCATGAGCGACGGCAGACGGCATCTGCTCGGGATGAGCGATGTGGACGACACCGACATCGAGCGGATCCTCGAGACGGCGGCGGGCTTCGAGGACGTCGTCGAGCGCGACGTCAAGAAGGTCCCGACGCTGCGCGGCCGCACGGTCGTGAACCTGTTCTACGAGTCGTCGACGCGCACGAGCTCGAGCTTCGAGCTCGCCGCGAAGCGCCTCAGCGCCGACGTGGTCAGCGTGAAGGCCGCCGGCTCGAGCGTCGACAAGGGCGAGTCGCTGAAGGACACGGTGCGCACGCTCAACGCGTACAAGCCGAACATCATCGTGATCCGCCACCCGCAGATCGGTGCCGCGCACCTGACCGCCAAGTGGTCGGATGCGCATGTCGTCAACGCCGGCGACGGCAAGCATCAGCATCCCACGCAGTCGCTGCTCGATCTGTACACGATCAAGAAGCGTCTCGGCCGGCTGAAGGACGTGAAGGTCGCGATCGTCGGCGATGTCCTGCACAGCCGCGTGGCGCGCAGCAACATCGAGGGCTTCCAGCTGATGGGACTCGACGTGACGCTCGTCGGTCCGCCCGCGCTGATCCCGCCGGGCATCGAGGAGGCGACGGGCGTGAAGGTCTCCGACGACCCCGAGTCGATGAGCGAGGCCGACGTGATCTACGTCCTGCGCATGCAGCACGAGCGCATGGAGCCGGGCCAGAACTTCGTGCCGACGCTGCGCGAGTACGCGCGCACCTGGGGCGTCAACAGCCGGCGCGTGAAGCCCGGCCAGGTCGTCATGCATCCGGGCCCGATGAACCGCGGCGTGGAGATCGCGCCCGACGTCGCCGACTCGGGCGCGTCGCTCGTCGAGGCCCAGGTCGAGGCCGGCCTGATCGTCCGCATGGCGGTCCTCTACGACCTGATGAACCGCCCGAGCATCGGCACGGTGATCGACTTCCGGGAGCGCACCGGCGAGTGGGGAGGTGCGGCATGACCCGGCTCGAGATGGTCCAGGCCGACAAGGTCACGGTCGTCATCACCGGCGCGCGTCTGCTCGACCCGGTCGAGGGGCTCGACGTCACGGCCGAGCTGCTGATCGTCGACGGGCAGATCGCGCAGATCGGCGACACCGTGGAGCGCCCCGAAGGCGCGCGCATCGTCGACGGCTCGCGCTGCACGGTCCTGCCGGGTCTCGTGGATCCGCACGTGCACCTGCGCGTGCCGGGCCAGGAGTACAAGGAGGACTGCGCGACGGGCTCGGCCGCCGGCGCGGCGGGCGGCTACACGACGATCCTGTCGATGCCGAACACGGCGCCGACGATCGACACGGGCGCCACGCTCGAGGCCGCGCTCGATCGCGCCCGCGAGGGCGCCGTCATCCAGACGGGCTTCCTCGCCGCGGTCAGCATGGATCGCGCGGGCGAGTCGCTGACGGAGATGCGCGATCTCGCGGCGCGCGGTGCGGCGGGCTTCACCGATGACGGCTCGCCGATCGCGAGCGCGCGGCTGATGCGCCGCGCCCTGCAGTACGCGCGGCCGCTGAACCTGCCGATCGCGCTGCACGAGGAGGAGCCGACGCTCACCAAGGGCGGCCACATGCACGAGGGCGCCATCTCGGCGAAGCTCGGGATCGGCGGCTGGCCGGGCATCGCGGAGACGCTGATGGTCGCGCGAGACATCCGCCTGGCCGAGCAGGAGGATGCGCGCATCCATCTGCAGCACATCTCGATCCGCGAGAGCATCGAGGAGATCGCGCGGGGCCGCGAGCGGGGCGTGCGCGTCTCGAGCGAGGCGAGCCCGCATCACCTCGTGCTGACGGATGCGTCGGTGCGCACGCTGAGCGGCAACTTCAAGATGAACCCGCCGCTGGGCAGCGATGATGATCGCCAGGCGCTGATCGACGGCCTGCGCGACGGCATCGTCGACTGCATCGCGACGGACCACGCGCCGCACGCCGTGCACGAGAAGGAGGTCCCCTTCGAAGCGGCCGCCTTCGGCGTGACAGGGCTCGAGACGGCGCTGCCGATCCTGATCCAGGAGCTCGTCGATCCCGGCCACGTGCCGCTCGCGACGATCCTGCGGGCGATGACCGAGGGGCCGTGCAACGCCTTCGATCTCGAGCGCCCCGCGCTGCGCGTCGGCGCGCCGGCGAACCTCGCGGTGTGGGATCTCGAGCAGACGTGGAAGGTCGGCGCGCAGCCGTTCAAGAGCAAGAGCGCGAACTCGTGCTTCCTCGGCCGCAAGGCCAAGGGCCGGTGCCTGCTGACGATCAGCGGAGGCCAGCTCGCCCACGATGACATGGCTGCGAAGGGACTGGGGGTGGTCGTATGAGCGCCGCGTATCTGCTGCTCGAGGACGGCACGCGTTTCGATGGGGAGGGCGCGGGCGCGATCACTACCGCGCTCGGCGAGGCGGTCTTCACGACGGGCATGACGGGGTATCAGGAGACGCTGACCGATCCGTCGTTCAACGGCCAGATCATCACGTTCTCGGCGCCCATGATCGGCAACTACGGCATCGAGGGCGATGTCGGCGAGTCGGACCGCGTGCAGGCGATCGGGATGGTGTGCCGCGAGGCGCGCAATGCCCAGCCGCCCGGCCGCACCGGCCTGCTCGACTGGCTGGCAGACAACGGCGTGCCGGTGCTGTTCGGCATCGACACCCGCGCCCTCGTGCAGCATCTGCGCGACCACGGCGCGCAGCGCTCGGCGCTCGTCACCGACGGCACCACGCCGGAGGAAGCAGCGAAGCTGATCACGGCCACGCCGGAGATGGCGGGCCAGGATCTCGCGGCCGGCGTGTCGCGTCCGCGGCGCGAGCAGGATCCGGCCGAGGGCGCCACGCGCTGCACGGTCGCGCTGCTCGACTACGGCGCCAAGGACTCGATCGGCGATCTCGTCGCCGCGGCCGGCGCGCATGTCGTGATCGTCCCGCACGACGCGACGGCGCAGGACATCGCCGCGATCGATCCCGATGGCATCCTGCTGGCGAACGGCCCGGGCGACCCGGGCGCGATGGATGCGCACGTCGCCAACGTCCAGTCGATGCTCGAGCTCGGCGTGCCGGTGTTCGGTATCTGCCTCGGCCACCAGCTGCTGGCCCGCGCGCTTGGCCTCAGCACGTACAAGCTGCGCTTCGGCCATCGCGGTGCGAATCATCCGGTGCTCGAGACCGAGACGGGCCGCGTGCTCGTGACGAGCCAGAACCACGGCTTCGCCGTCCAGCCGCCGGAGGCCGATGGCGACGTGACGATCACGCACAAGAGCCTCTACGACGACACCGTGGAGGGCCTCCGTCTGGAGGGCCGCCCGGTCTGGAGCATGCAGTTCCATCCCGAGGCCTCGCCCGGACCGCACGACGCCCGCGATGCCCTCGTCTCGTTCGTCGACGAGGCCGCCGCCCACCGCGAGGGGCGGCAGGCGTGATGGCGGCGATCCCGAGCGCGTTCCGGGCCGGGATGTCCCAATGGGGTCAGACCCTTTTGGGACATTACCGTGTCACGACTTTCAAGACGCACGCGCGCTTCGACGATGTCCCAAAAGGGTCTGACCCCATTGGGACATCCAAGGCGATCCACGCCGCGAACCTGACTGCTCGGATTCCGGTGGCGCATGAAGTCGCCGAGATCCACGCCATGCCTCCGACAGCCGGGACTCGCGCCCGAACCCCGATCGCCCGACTGGAGACCTGCTGATGCCACGCCGAGACGACCTCAAGAAGATCGCCGTCATCGGCTCTGGCCCGATCGTGATCGGGCAGGCGTGCGAGTTCGACTACTCGGGCGTCCAGGCCTTGCGCGTGCTGCGCGAGGAGGGCTACGAGACGGTCCTGATCAACTCGAACCCGGCGACGATCATGACCGACCCGGGCTGGGCCGACC
>JBPCSK010000470.1:0-1976 GCA_051007275.1 Gaiellales bacterium
ATCGTCCGCGGCCCCAGGTGATGGAGGCGCTCGCCGAGAGCGTCGCCGAGTTCGACTCGCTGTATGAGCGACTCGCGCAGTGACGCCAGGCCGCTTCACCTACATCTCCGTCGACGAAGCGATATTCATTCACGACGTGCTGCTCGAGCGGCACGGCGGCAGCCCCGGGCTCCGTGACGCAGGTGCACTTGAATCCGCTCTGGTTCGGCCGCAGCTTGGGTACTACGACGATCTGATCGCCGAGGCCGCGGCGCTGCTCGAGAGTCTCGCGATCAATCATCCGTTTGTCGACGGCAATAAACGTGTGGCCTTCGGCGTGGTTGATGTCTTCCTTCGCATCAACGGCAGCCGTATCGGATGCACGGCGGACGGCGCGTACGCGCACATGATCGAGCTCTTTGAGTCGAACCGCTTTCGCTTCGATGAGCTGGAGCCATGGCTGCGCAGCGTGATCGTGCTGCGCTGACGCCCACCGACTACGCTCCGCGCATGCCTGAAGACCTCGTCCTCTACGAGCGCCGTGGCCCGTCCGCGTGGATCACGCTCAACCGTCCCGACAAGCTCAACTCGATGACGTACGCGCTCGTCGACCAGTTCGAGGTCGCACTCGACCGCGCCGAGTCCGACGATGAGGTCCGCATCGTCGTCGTGCGCGGCGCCGGCCGCGCGTTCTGCGCCGGGTACGACCTGGAGCAGGAGGCGCTCGAGGGCGAGCCGACCATCACGGAATGGCACGAGGTGCTGTCGCGAGACGTCGCGGTGACGATGAAGCTCTGGGGGCTCTCGAAGCCGACGATCGCTGCGGTCCATGGCTGGTGCCTGGCGGGCGGCATGGAGGTCGCGATGGCGTGCGACCTCCTGATCTGCGCCGACGGCGCGCGCTTCGGCGAGCCCGAGGTGCGCTACGGCTCGGGTCCCGTCACGCTGCTGATGCCCTTCGTGCTCGGCGAGCGCCGCACCCGCGAGCTCCTGCTGACCGGTGACACCGTCGATGCGCAGACCGCGCTCGACTGGGGCATCGCCAATCGCGTCGTGCAAGCCGATCGCCTTGAGGCCGAGGTGGGGGAGTGGGTCGCGCGGATCGCGCCGACGCCGCTGCGCGTCCTGCAGCTGACCAAGGCGGCGCTCAACCGCGCGCAGAAGGCGGCAGGTCTGCTCGAGGCCGTCGAGGCCAACCTCGATCTTTCGGCGATGCTCAACGGCGCCCAGACGCCGGAGCAGAACGCGTTCGACGAGATCGTGCGCACCGAGGGCGTGAAGGCCGCACTGCAGTGGCGCGACAAGCGCTACGGCGAGATCCTCGGCGAGCTCGGACAAGGCTGAGCCGCCGACGACCGCTGGTGCTGGTGCCGAGCCACGAGGCCCGGCACCAGCGACGCGGATCAGTGGCTGAGCTCGGCGAGCACGCTCGGCGGGACCAGCACGTTGTTGATCGCGTGGATGACGCCGTTCGAGGCGGCGATGTCCGTGGTGATCACCTTCGCGTTCTTGTTCACGAAGACCTTGCCGTTGCGGACGGTGATCGACACCTTCTCGCCCTCGACCGTCTTGACCTTCTTGCCGTTGAGCTTCACGACGTCGGCGGCCATGGCCTTGCCGGCGATCACGTGGTACGTGAGGACCTTGGTCAAGATCGCCTTGTCGCTGGCGATCGCGTCCAGGGTCTTCTTCGGCACCCGGTTGAAGGCCGCGTTGGTCGGGGCGAGCACGGTGAACGGACCGGGGCCCGACAGCGTCTTCACGAGGCCCGCCTTCTTGATCAGCGAGACGAGCGTGCTGAACTGCGGTGCGCCCGAGGCGACCTGGACGATGTTCTCGCTCTGCCGCCCCTGCGGCTGGGACGAGGCGGCCGATGCGATGCCGGTGGTCGCCAGCACAGCGGAGGCCGCGAGGACTGCGATCGTGGTGATGCGCTTCTTCATGGTGGTTCTCCTGCCCGCCTGACGACCAGCGGCGGTGCGTTTCGACGCCCGGTA
>JBPCSK010000471.1:0-2013 GCA_051007275.1 Gaiellales bacterium
TCCCAGCGGTGGTGATGCGGGCAGATGCCGACGTGGACCATGTCGGGATTGCTGAGGACGAGGTTCGACTCGGCGCGCGCCAGCCGGCGGCTGCCCGTGTCGCCGTCGCCGTCCACGAGCGAGACGCGCAGGTCGCGGCCGAGGCCGAGCGCGTGCAGGCGGCGCGCCTGATCCTGCGCCAGCGCCTTGGTGGGCGACAGGTAGAGCGCGCGGGCGTGCGACTCGGTCAGCAGCGTCTCGAGCACCGGCACGGTGTAGGCGAGCGTCTTGCCGCTGGCCGTTCCCGACGTGATGCCGACGTGCTGGCCCTGGCGGGCGAGGGCGATCGCCTCGGCCTGGTGCGCCCACAGCGACTCGATGCCGCTGCGGGTGAGGGCCTCGGTGAGCGCCGACGGCAGGTCGGTCGGCAGGGGTACGGACGTGCCGGTCGAGGCGGGCTGCTCGCCGCGGAAGACGAGGCGGTCATCGGGCGGCGCACCGAGGTCGAGCGCCGCATCCCACGACGCCCGCGGGCTCATGGGGCGTCGGGATGCGTCGCGGCGGGGAACGAGCCGAGCACGACGACGAGGGCCGAGCGGCTCGTGACATCGGCCAGCGCGCGCTCGATGCGCGGGTCGTCGCGATGTCCCTCGATGTCGATCAGGAACTGGTACCGCCACGGCTCGCCGGGAATCGGCCGCGAGTGCAGGCTCTGCATGTTGACGCCGTGGTAGCGCAGCGGCTCGATCGCGTCGTGCAGCGCGCCCGGCTGGTGGCCGGTCACGACGCGTAGCGCGGTCTTCCACGCGATGCCGTCGGCGTACGGCAGCGGCTCACGGGCGACCGCGACGAAGCGCGTCATGTTGTCGGGGTGGTCCGAGATGTCGTGCTCGAGCACCTCGAGGCCGTACCGCTTGGCCGCGGCGGGCGAGGCGATCGCCGCGCAGCTGGGGTCGCCCAGCTCGGCCACGATGCGCGCAGCGTCGGCCGTCGTGCTCGCGGCGCGCTGCTCGTAGTGGCCGTTGAGGAACGTGCGGCACTGGGCGAGCGCGACCGGATGCGAGTGGATCGTCGTGATGCCCGCTGTCGTGGCCCCAGGCACGCCGGCGAGGCAGTGCGGGATGTGGATGATCGTCTCGGCCACGATCGGCAGCGAGCCGTCCGCAATCAGATCGCAGGTGTCGGCGACGATGCCCGCCAGCGTGTTCTCGATCGGCAGCACGCCGATCTCCGCCGAGCCATCGCCGACCGCGGCGTAGACGTCGGCGAATGAGCCGGCCGACGTGGCCTCGATCGCGGGGTAGAGGCGATCGGCGGCCTCGGACGTGTACGACCCAGCCGAGCCGGGGTAGACGACGGAGGTGGGGTGAAGGCTGGTCATCGTTCAGGGTCCTGCAGGTCGGGGCAGGGTACCAACGCGCAGGGGTCAGGCCGTGCGGCCCGCGTGCAGGGCCTGCAGCAGCTCGAGCTCGAGCGCAGCCGCGGCGGGCTCACCAAACAGCTCGAGGGTTCGCGGCCGCGGCAGAGGGATCTCGAGCTCGAGGGCGATGCCCGTGGCGCGTGGCCCCATCACGTACACGCGGTCCGACAGCAGCACGGCCTCGCGCACGTCGTGGGTGATCAGCACGACGGTCCAGCGCTCGCGCTCCCAGATCTGCTCGAGCCACAGCTGGAGCTCCGTGCGCGTGAACGCGTCGAGCGCCCCGAACGGCTCGTCGAGCAGCAGAATGTCGCGGCCCTGCGCCACGGTGCGGGCGAGGGCGGCGCGCTGGCGCATGCCGCCCGACAGCTGGTACGGCCGCAGGTCGCCGAAGTCGGCGAGGCCGAAGGTCGGCAAGAGCGCCCGGGCCTGCGTGCGCGCCTCGCGCCTGTTGAGCCCGCCCGCCACCTCGCCGCCGAGCGCGACGTTCTGCTCGACGGTGCGCCAGGGGAAGAGCACGTCGTGCTGCGGCATCCACGCGAACGGACTCGACGCGCGGTCGAGCGGCAGGCCGTCGAGCAGCACCGCACCATCGTCGGCCGGCTCGGTGCCGT
>JBPCSK010000472.1:0-3778 GCA_051007275.1 Gaiellales bacterium
GCGCCGCCGGCCGGGGAGTCCGCTAGGACCAGGGGTACGGGCTGTTCGACACCGGGTGGAGATCACCGGTGGCGAAGCGCTCGTAGCGGAACGGGTGGAGCAGCGAGGAGTGATCGCCGAGGACCACGTTCGCGACCTCCTTGCCAACGCCAATCATCTTGTAGCCGTGGTTCGAGTCGGCGATGACGTAGACGTTGGGGAGCATGTAGTCGAAGACCGGGAAGTTATCGACCGTGAACGAGCCGACGCCGCCGGAGCGGGCCGTCTTGTAGTTGGCCCGGCAGCCCTCGAAGCGCTCCATGCAGTGCGAGAGGCTCGCGCACCACATGTCGGGGAACGACGGGTCGACGCTGGAGGTCGGGTACGGATCGAGCTCGAAGACCGTATCGAGGGCGATCGGCGCAGCGCCGCCCTGGATGCCGTGACGATCGCGCTTGAAGTAGTTGCCCCACAGCTCGTCGGTGACCAGGCGGCCGTCATCCGTGTAGAGCGGCGCGTCGGAGTCGACGTGGAGGACCGGCGGCATCTTGCCGTCGGCCGTCGCGTGCATCAGCGGGTCGACGGCGATCTCGCCCTCCTGCAGGTACCAGAACGTCCACATGTTCTGGTCCTTGTGGACGTCGCCGGTCGGGGTGCGGACGTCGAGCTTGTCCGGCAGGCCGAGCATCTCCCACATGCGGGGGATCCACGGGCCGACGCCGATGATGACCTGCTCGCACTCGATCGGGCCACCGTAGGTCTCGACCTTCGTGACGGCGCCGGAGGCATCGGTCTCGAAGCCGTTGACCTTGATGCCCTCGATGATGGTGACGCCCTCGGCCTTCGCCTTGTTGGCGAGGCCCTGCATCGACTCGACGTTGAACGCGAAGCCGCCCTTGTGCTCGTGCAGCGCGACCTTGAGGCCCGGCGCACGCCAGTCGGGGAAGAGCTTGAGCATGTGCTCGCGGACGTTGTCCTCGCCGGTGATCAGCGTGGAGGGGTAGCCGATCTTCTCGTGGCGACCCGCGACCTCGGTCAGATCGCCGACCTGGCCCTCGGGGCCGAGGGCGATGTAGCCGACCTCGTGGTAGTGGTACGCCTCGGGGTCGGACTCCCAGACCTCGACGTTGGCCGCCATCAGCTCGGCCATGGCCGGCTGGTAGTAGTTGTTGCGGACGACACCGCAGGCGATGCCCGACGCGCCGGCGGCGACGCCGGACTTGTCGATGATCGTGATGTCGGCACCGGAGCCGACGCCGCGCGCCTTGAGCTGCTTGGCGAGGTGGTACCCCGTCGACAGGCCGTGAATGCCGGCGCCGATGATCAGGTACTTGGTGGAGCTGGGGACGGACATGATCCTGAGCCTCTCCCTGTGTTGGCTATACGGCAACACTGTTGCCGTAGGTGATGACCCGAGTGTAGCGGACGGATGGGCGGAGGGGAAGGCGCGCCGCTCGCGTACGCTGCCGGTCTATGGAGAACTGGGTCCTGCTTGATCTCGACCCGCTCGCCGCCGCCCGCCTCGGGCTGCCCGAGCAGGTCGCCGTGCCTGCCGATATCGACAGCGCGGCCGCCACGCCGGCCGATCTCGTCGGGTACGCGGGGCAGTTCGCAGATGCTGAGCCCGATCATCCGCTCGCGGCCGAGCACCGCCGCATCGCGGCCAAGCAGCGCCCAATGGCGCTCGCGCAGCAGGCTCTGGCCGAGCACCGCTGGGATGATGCGCTCGCGCAGGTCGACGCCGTGCTCGCGATCGATCCGCAGGACGCGCCGGCGCGCCTCAACCGGGCCGCTGCGCTGCGCGAGACCGGCGACGCCGAGGCGGCGCTGGCCGAGCTCGACGCCGTGGCGCGCGTGTTCGCCGACGTGCCGCTCTTCCACCGCAACCGCGCCCGCGTGCTCGAGGACCTCGGCCAGGACGACCGCGCGATCGCCGCGTACCGCGAGGCGCTCGAGCTGACGCCTGGCGACCCAGCCGTCGTCGATCGCCTGCGCGAGCTCGGCGCGCTCACCACCGTCAGCGGTCCCGAGGGGCCGATCGAGGTCGACCGCGAGGCCCTCGCCGATCTCGTGCGCCGCGATCTCGCGCTGCACGACGACGACCATGGGCACCTGTCGACCGCCGCGCGCTCGCTGCTCGCCGATGGCCAGCCAGACCTCGCGGCCACAGCCGCTGCGCTCGCCCTCGCGGTGCAGGTGGACGATGAGGGCATCCGCCTCGTGCTGATCGAGGCGCTGCTCGCCGCCGAGCGACCGGCCGAGGCGCTGGAGGCAGCGGAGCGCCACGTCGACGCGGTGCCGGCGTCGGCGATCGGACACGAGCAGCGTGCGGTTGCGCTGGCACGTCTCGGACGCGGGCCCGAGGCCCGCGCCGCCGCCCAGCGCGCGCTCGAGCTCGACCCGGCGGCGCCGCAGGCGGGCCGCATCGTCGCCGGCGACGACGTCTGATCGGCGCCCGGCGGGCGTCGGGTGGTACATTCCGGAGCAGACGTGGGCGCCTCCGCTGATACGACCGCCAGCCGAACCGGCTCAATGACCGGCTCACGTCCCCGCGAGGCGACGTGTCGACGCTGACGATCATCGAGATCGCGGTGATCGTCGTGATCATCGCGTGGAACGCCTTCTTCGTGTCGGCCGAGTTCGCCTTCGTCGCGGTGCGTCGTACGCGCATCGACGAGCTGGTGGAGGAGGGATCGGCGTCCGCCAAGCGCGTGCGTCACCTGATCGACGACCCTGCGCGCTTCATCTCCGCGTTCCAGGTCGCGATCACGCTCTCCTCGCTCGCCCTCGGTGCCGTCGGCGAGCCGGCGGTGTCGCGCGTCTTCGAGCGCCTGCTTGGCAACTTGGGGGTTCTCGGCGACGGCGCGGTCGTCGTGCTCAGCGTGATTCTCGCGTTCGCGATCATCACGGCCCTGCACGTCGTGCTCGGCGAGATCGTTCCGAAGACGCTCACGCTGTCGCGCGCCGAGGCCGTCGCGCTGCGCGTCGCCTTCCCCGTGCAGGTCTTCATGTGGGTCTTCTGGCCGTTCATCTGGGTGCTGCGCGGCATGAGCGAGGCGCTGATCCGCCTGCTCGGGCTCGAGTCGCCGTCCGAGATGCGCCTCGTGCACTCGGAGGAGGAGCTGAAGATGCTGATCTCCGCGTCGCACGAGGAGGGCGTCCTCGAGGAGTCCGAGGAGCAGCTGCTCCACAAGGTGTTCGACTTCGCCGAGACAGAGGTCAAGCAGGTGATGGTGCCGCGACCCGACGTCGTCGGCATGCCCGCCGAGCTCAGCGCCACGGAGGCGATCGCCCGAGCGCTGGCCGCGCCGTACACGCGCTATCCGGTGTACCGCGAGACGATGGACGACCTGATCGGCGTGGTGCACGTGCGCAACCTCTTCGCGGCGCAGATGGACGAGGCGGGGGAGACGCGTGTGGAGGCGTGCGCGCGCCCGGTGCCGATGGTTCCGGAGACGAAGAAGCTGGACGAGCTCCTGGCCGACTTCCGTCGCACGAAGACGCACATGGCGATCGTCGTCGACGAGTACGGCTCGACCAGCGGCATCGTCACGCTCGAGGACCTGCTCGAGGAGATCGTCGGCGAGATCAACGACGAGTTCGACCTGCCCGACCGCGAGGTCGTCCGCCTCGCCCCCGACCGCATCCGCCTCGAGGCCTCCTACGGCATCGAGGACTTCAACGACCGCTTCGAGGGCGCGCTGCACGACGAGGACTACACGTCCGTCGGCGGCTTCCTCTTCGGCGAGCTGGGCCGTCCGGCGCGCCCGGGCGACGTCGTCGAGCACAACGGCTTCCG
>JBPCSK010000473.1:0-3824 GCA_051007275.1 Gaiellales bacterium
ATGTCCTTGATCGCCTTCGGGTCGACAGAGAAGAGCGTGACCTGCCACTCCAAATCCGACAGCCCGGTAGCGGCGGTGATCATCTGCGAGACTCGACCGGCGAAGGTGGAGCCGAGGCGACCATGCCCGCCCATCAGGCGGCGACGCTCGTCGAAGTCCTGCGCGTACCAATTGGCGCCGACCTCACGGCTCTTGCTCATCGGGTAGATGCAGACGAGTCGCGTGTCGGGCAGGTTGCGCGGGTGCAGGCGCCCCTCGCGGAGCTGCTCGACGTTCGGGTTGTCCGGATTGATGTACTCGCTGGCCTCGGTGATCGAGACCATGCTCTTCTCCGGCACCTCGATCAGCACATCGCCAAGCGCCGTCCGCATGAGGTCGCGGTGCAGGCGGTGCACGCGCGCCAGGTCGGGGTGCACGAGGATCAGGCCGAAGTCGGCACCAGCGCCGACCGCGCTGAAGCTGATCACCTGCGCGTCCTGCTCCGACTCGAAGGCATCGACCAGCTCCTGCGCCTCGCTCAGATCCAGCTCGTCGTTGCGGTCGCCTGCGATCGCAAACACGAGGTGAAGAACGGCCCAGCCCTCGGAGGGGACGGCGGGAGAGTCGGCGATGCGCGGCATGGCTGCAGGGTAGCGAGGGTCGTCGGCGGCCGGGACTACTGCCCGAGCAGCTGCTTCATCTCGCTGATCTCGGCCGCCTGCGACTTCTCGATGGCGGCGGAGAGCGTCTGCACACGTGGGTCGTCGCCACGCTCGGCGATGTGCGAGGCCATCGTCAACGCGCCCTGATGGTGCAAGATCATGCCTTCCAGCCAGAGACGGTCGAACGCCGAGCCCTTCGCGTCGGCAAGCGCGGTCATGTCGGCGGATGACATCATCCCCATGGCGCTGTGGTCCATCATCTGCCCGCTGACCGGATCGGCGCCCCACTCCTCAAGCCACGCGTTCATATCCGCGATCTCCGCGGTCTGCGCGGTCTTGATGCGTGTCGCAAGGTCCTTCACCGCGGGGCTCGCCTCGTGCGCGGGGTCAAGCGCGAGATCGGCCATGGCCACCGCCTGCTGGTGGTGCGGGATCATCTCCTGCGTGAACATCACATCGGCGTTTCGGCCGGTCCCCATCTGCGCCGGGCTATGCGTCATGCCGTCGTGTGCCATGTCGGAACCGTCGTGCCCCATGACGTCGTGCACGGACCCGCCGCACGCCGCGAGCGGCAACGCGACCACGACGAGGGCTAACGCGACAACGCGATGCATGCACGCACCGTACTTCAAAGCGGCGACGACGGTCCGAACGTTCTCCGTCGACGTCGATGCGCGCGTTCGATGACAGGATGGGCCCGGGCCCATCCTGTCATCGACAAAGACATACGTGGTCAGCTGCCGAGCGTGCTCAAACGTACTCGCGTCGCGCAAGGCGACGCGAGTCCCGCGCAGCTCTCACGCACGCGGCACGCGCCGCGTCACGGGGGCAGCACCGCCTAGCGCGCAGATGGATCGAGAGCGCACGCAACGAGGGTGACACCACGGGCCCGGGCCCAGGTTGTCGTTTCGGTCGAATGCGCGCGGAGGATGCGCCAAGTCAGACGAGCTGGCGCGCCATCGCGGCCGCGAGCACGCGGATCGCATCGAGGCACACGTCCTCGTCCGAGTGCTCGGCAGGGTTGTGGCTGATGCCGTTCGGGCTGCGGGTGAAGATCATCACGCTGGGCACGCCGTGGAGGGCGAGCGTGCCCGCATCGTGTCCCGCGTAGGACGGCAGGTCCATCGACGAGATGCCGACCTCCTCCGACCCCGCGTGGAGATCCGCGATCAGGCCCGGATCGAAGATCGCAGCGTCGTCCGTCGAGCGGTGCTCGATCTCGAAATCCGGAAAGCCGTCAACGAGCGCCTGCACGACCGCATCGCGCGTGGCGTTGTCGAGCGCGCGCGTGTCGAGCGTGCCGGAGACCCGACCTGGCACCACGTTGGTGCCGCCCGGCCATGGCGTGATGCGGCCGATCGTCGCCACCGCACCCTCGCGGGCCTCGGCCTCGCGCTTAGCGGCGAGCACGAACTCGGCGGCGCGCACCAGCGCATCACGTCGACCCGCCATCGGCGTGGTACCCGCATGATTGGCCTCGCCCGTCACGCTCCACTCCCAACGACCGCGGGCCGACAGCCGCGTGGCGATGCCGAGCGTGATGTCCGCGGGATCGAGCGCGAGGCCCTGCTCGACGTGGATCTCGAAGTAGCTCCCGATGCGCCGATGCAGGCCAGCGGCCTTCGTCGGATCCGTGCCGCCCGCCTCGCGAATGCTGATGCCGTCCTTGTCTCTCGAGTCCGCCACGTCGTCGCCGAACGTGCCGACCATCGTGCGCGAGCCGAAGCACGGCGTGTTGAAGCGCGAGCCCTCCTCGTCGCAGAAGGAGATGACGGCGAGGCGTTCGGCATGCGGCACGCCGGCCGCGCGCAGCGCCAGCACCGCGACGAGCCCACCCACCACGCCGAGCGCGCCATCGAACGCACCGCCCTTCGGCACGGTGTCGAGGTGAGAGCCGGCGACCACGAGACCGTCGTCCGGCGCGTTCGGGTCGGTGATCCAGAGATTGCCGGCCGGATCGTGCTCGCAGACCATCCCGTCGGCCACCGCTGCATCGATGACGATCTGCTCGGCGGCACGGAGCTCGTCGGTCCACGGCGCACGCGTCCAGCCGTCCGGCGAGTACCCCTGCTCGTTGACGCCGGCGAAGAGCCGGCGATACAGGTCGGAATCGATTGCGATGCTCATTGCAGCTTCCCCCAGAGTGCCGAGACGCCAACGGTGATCCACGCGTTGGCGGTCCACACGATCGTGCCAGAGGTGAGCCCCGCGACGAGCACCGCGAGCACGCCGATCAGGTTGCGGACGAACCGGGAGCGCGCCCGCGAGCGGTTGCGCGTGGCCCAGAGCGCGAGCACGGCGAGCGCCCCGCAGATCGTCGCGGCGCCGATCAGCACCGCCCAGCCGGCGGCAGCGGCGGTGCGCCCGATCGGCTTGTCGAGGATGATCCCGGCGTGCGTCAGCTGCACGCCCGTCGCGATCCCAATGCCCGCCAGGAGCACGCCGATCGCGAGCAGGATCACGCCGAAGCGCAATGCACCCGTGCGGACCCCGGGGTACTCCCGCTCCGGCTCGGGCGCGATCATCGTCGGTGGGACGTCCTCGAGAGCGATGCGCGTGGTCGCGCGCTCGTCGACCTCCGGCAGGATCGGGACGTCGCCGGCGAGCATGCGCGCGACGTCCTCGGCGCGCGGCCGCCGTTCGGGCGCCCGCTGCAGGAGCGACAGGATCAGGGCCTCGGCGTCCGGCGGCAGGTCGGGCACGAAGGCCGTCGGTGGCGGCGGGTCCTCGTGGATGCGGCGCATACCCGTCGCCACGCGGTCGGCGCCCTCGAATGGGAGCGCCCCGGTGGCGAGCTCGTAGAGGATGCAGCCGAGCGCGTACATGTCGGCGCGCTCCGTGACGTCCAGACCGGCGGCCTGCTCCGGCGCCCAGTACTCGGGGCTGCCGACCCGGGTGCCGTCACCCGTCAGCGTCACGTCGGCGGCATCGCGGCGCAGGACATCTGCGAGCCCGAAGTCAGCGACGCACAGGTGGCCGTCGTCGCCGAACAGGACATTGCCCGGCTTGAGGTCGCGGTGCGTGACGCCAGCGGCGTGGGCATGGGCCAGGCCGCGGGCGATCGCAAGTCCGATGCCGGCGACCTCGGGCCACGGCAGCGGCGCGGCCTGCGTGGACCGCACGAGCGTGCCGCCCCCGCAGTGCTCCTGCACGAGAAACGGGGTGGGCAGCGCCTCGTCGAAG